>NZ_JBBCIR010000121.1:0-6418 GCF_037189885.1 Paludisphaera sp. | reverse complement strand
CCTGCGGCGGCTGCGGGTGAGGTATGACCGGCTGGGGGTGATCGTCGACGCCTGGACGACACTCGCTGCCAGTGTGATCTGCTTCCGTATCCTCCACCACGAATGTATGTAGTTGGACCGGGTTTTGTCAGAGCTTGTTAGAAGTCGATCTTCGCCCTCAGCGCGAAGAGGAAGGCCGTCCGGGAGTTTAGCTGGGCCGGGTCGATGGCCTGGATGTCGGCGGTCAGGGTGAACCAACTGGCGATCTTCGCGTTGTAGTACATCTCGAAGATCTGCTCGTCGCGGACCGGGGCGTGCTTCCTGAGGAGGCCCTTGAGGACGTCGCTGACGCCGAGGTAGTAGTAGCCCACGCCGAACGAGTCGGTGGTGCGGCCCGGCAGCGGGCTCATGCCGGCGGCGCCGAAGTACGTCTTCCAGAAGACCGGGTTGGTCCGCTGGTCGGCGATGCCGGCGGTCGCGAAGATCCCCCATCCACGGCCGGGATCCTCGTCGTCCAGGAAGAGGAACTGCTCGTAGGTGTAGTTGACCGCCCAGGTGTTCGTCCTCTCGCTGCGATCGACCAGGTCGTCCACCGGGACCGTGGGGAGGAGGATCAGCTCGTCCTCCGAGAGCGGGCTGTACTTGCCGCTCGCGTAGGCGATCTCCATCGCGTGGGCGCCGGGCAGGCCGGCGGGGTTGATCGGCCGACGGACCTGCGTGAACAGCGACACGCCGTTGCGGAACATCTGGCGCAGGCCGCTCGTGTCGGGCCGGCCGCTGGAATCGAGGACCTGGAAGACGAAAACCGGCTCGCCGTCCCGCAGGTACTGGAGGCCGGCGCCCGGGGTCGAGTACGGCAGCGTGCGGCCGTAGATGGGGTCGAACACGAAGGCGTCGTTCATGAAGCGGTCGATGCCGTTGCCGCCGATGAAGGGGTGGGCGTTGATGGCGGCCAGGGCGTTCATCTTGCCGAAGGTGACGACGAGGTCGGGCGTCAGGAACTGGTCGATCTGCAACGTCGAGAGCGCCGACGCCGCCCCCGTCGCCTTGGGGAACTGCATCGCGAAATTGGGGGCCACGAACGAGCCGACGTCGTCATTGACGCTCTCGCCGAACCGGCTCTCCCCCTGGAGGTTGATGAACAGGCCCCTCCAGCCGAATAGCTTCTCGCCCTCGATGGTCCCGAAGTAGTCGAACTTGACCCCGTAGCGGAAGCCCCGGTTGAGGCCGCCGCTGGCCACGCCCTGGTAGAACTGCGTGAACTTCGGCCGGACGTCGATCCCGTCGTCCAGCATGGCCTCGCGCCAGCCGAACCAGTCCCCCGTGGCCCCGAAGAACGGGGCGTCCGTCACCTCGATCTTCGTGAAGTCCTTGCCGTCGATCGGCTCGAACCTGCCCTCTTTCGGGGGCGGCGGCGCGGGGCCGGACTGGAGGCCCGTCCCGCGCGACCCGACGGAACCGAAGGAACTCTGGCCCTTCGCGGCTCCCGGCGCGAGCGCGAGGACGCCGAGCAGGGCCATCGCCCACGCGACCCGGCATCGCCGGACTCGGCCGCTCATCCTCATCGCCACGCCCCCCCCTCGAACCTCGCGAAGCCGCGCCCCGGGCGGCCCGCCATCGACGACGCCCGCCGGTCAACCGGCGCCCGACGGGGCCTCGCCGAACGGCGACGGAGCCACGGCGGGCGAGGGGGGTAGGGGCGGCGGGAAGGGGGACGGGATCACGATCGGCGGCGGGATGGAGGGGTCCGACGGCTGGACGGCGAGGTCCGACGGCGCCTCGGCGGTGATCGTCACGAAGAAGCCGAAGCCCTCCTTGCTCGCCCCCTGGAACGGATCCTTGATCGCGACCCAGGCGGCCGGCAGCTCGGCGTCGGGCGAGAAGTCGGCCACGGCCCTGGAGTTGTGGAATCCGCCGTCCGTCGTCGCGTCCAGGACGAAGTTCGCCACCAGGGTGTACCGGCCCAGGGGCGTCGGCGGGCCCGTCACCGCCTGATGCAGGTTGCATTGCCGGGCCTGGCCGCCGACGGCCTCGATCGGCGCGTGGGCGATCGACAGGGAGGTCGCGTCCCAGCCGGCCGGGGTGACGGTCGCATCGGCCAGCTTCATGCGCGCCCCGGCCTTGCGCGCCGTGCTGACGTAACCGACCACCGCGCTTTCAAGCGTCAGGACCACCTCGCGGACGTCGGGGTCGGAGCAGCGGACCTCGAAGTCCTGGACGAGTTGGAACCGCTCCGAGGCCATCGACGTACAGCCGAGCAGGCGCATGGCGGCCGTCGTCCCGGTCATGTGGACGACCATGGTATCGGGGTCGTCCGTCGTCACGTCGATCGTCCCGTCGTCGGTCCGCGCCCTCCCCTCGACGTGGGGCGTGGCGCAGCCGGAGCGTTCCCCGAGCGTGATCCGGTACGCCGGCGGCTCGTCGGCCAGGGCCGGACCGCCGGCGGCCAGGGCCAGCATCGCGGCGATGATCCATCTCATGGGCTGATCCTCCTGATATCGGGCCCGGCCCTCGCGGGCGCGTGGACGACGAGCCACGCGATCGCGGACGGCCCCCGGCCCCGCCGCGAGCGGGCCCGACAACCCTCCCTGTCGACATAATCGGCGAACACGTCCGCTCGAATGCGGTTCGAATGAAAAATGGCGCGAGTCTCGACGGCCGTCCGCGCGGGGATCTCGGCCGCGACGGGCGTCCTTTTACCGCCCCGGCGGTGTGAGATGTGCATGCACAGTCGGGCCCTCGTCTGGGAGGATCCCCGGCGGGCGAGAGGCCGGGCCCGGAGGCCAATCCGCGGCGTTAGCGCATCGGCCGAGGTCCCGAGAGACGCAACGATCCCCGACCCGACGGAGGAACGGCCGACATGAACAACGACCATTCGGCGGACGGGCTGAGGCGGCGCGATTTCCTGGCGGCGACGGCCGGCGCGGCGGCGCTGGGGGGCCTCGCGGCCAACGAGGCCGGGGCCCGACAGCCGGGCGACGGCGGCGGCGAGGCCCAGGCGAAGGGGGACGCCGCGCAACTCTACAAGCGGCACGCGCCGGAGCGACGGGAGCACAACCGCGACCTCCCGGACACCAGCGGGTTCGCCGGCATGAAGGCGAGGGAGGGCGAGGCCGGCCTCCCCTCCGCCCAGCACGAGAAGCAGCTTCGCCGGATCAAGGAGCTCGGCCTGGAGCCGGCCGACTCGATCGAGGACAAGTCCGACATCAGCTGCTTCCAGCGCGGCGGCCCGCCGAACTGGTCGGGCATCAACACCTTCATGAAGCTGCCCTACTGCGAGGACGTCCGCAAGGTCGGCCAGTACGACGTCGCGTTCGTCGGCGCCCCGTTCGACGTCGGCACCACGTACCGATCCGGTACGCGGTTCGGCCCGCAGGGGATGCGGCGCATCTCGGCGCTCTACCAGAGCTACAGCTTCGACCACGAGATCGACCTGGCCGAGACGCTCGCCATGTGCGACGCCGGCGACATCTTCTGCCCGGCCAACATCACCAAGGCCCACGACCAGATCACCAAGGCCGTGGCGCACATCCTGTCGCAGGGCACCCTGCCGATGATCATGGGGGGCGACCACTCGATCGGCTACCCGATCGCCCGCGGCATCGCCCAGTGCGTGGAGGGGAAGGTGGGGATCATCCACATCGACCGCCACGTCGACACGCAAGAGAAGGACATGGACGAGATCATGCACACCTGTCCGTGGTTCCACGCCACCAACATCCCGAACTGCCCCCCGTCGAACCTGGTGCAGATGGGGATCGGCGGCTGGCAGAACCCGCGCCCCGGCGTGAAGGCGGGGCGGGAGCGCGGCACGACGATCATGACGGTGGGCGACATCCAGAAGATGGGCGTCGACAAGGCCGTCGAGATCGCGCTCGAGGTCGCCTGGAAGGGGGCGAGCGCCGTCTACCTGTCGTACGACATCGACTCGCTCGACGCCGGGTTCGTCCCCGGGACGGGCTGGCCGGAGCCGGGCGGCCTCCTGCCGCGCGAGGCGCTCCAGATCGTCAACGGCATCGCGAAGGAGGGGATCGTGGCGATGGAGCTGTGCGAGGTCGCGCCCCCCTACGACATCTCGGACATCACGTCGCTGATGGGCGTCCGGCTCATGGCGGACGCGGTCGCGACGATGGCCAAGCACGGCCGCGTCGGCGGCCGGCTGAAGGGCTGACCGGCCATGGAGGGGCCCGCGTTCATCCTCGCGACCGACCTGGGGCCGGCGGACCCCGCCTGGGCCTTGCTGGAGGCCCAGGCGGCGGGCCTCCGCGAGTTCGCGGCGCGCTCGCTCGGGGTGGAGCCCCGGGTCGGGCTCGCCCGGCTCCCGGGGCGGTCGGCCGACGACGCGGGCGACCTCCACGTCGGCCGCGTCATCGACCGGTGCGTCGGCGACGGAGCCTCGACGGTCTTCGTCCTGCCGGCCACGTTCGAGCTGAATATCTGGCAGCGGTCGATGCTGGGCGAGGAGCTGACCGAGGCGCGCCGCCGGCACGCCTCGGCCACGATCCACCACGACTCCGTCGACCCGACCCACCCGCTCCTGGTCGACTGCTTCGTCGGCCAGATCCTCGAAGCCCTGAGCGGGCGGGGCGTCCCCCCCCAGCAGGCCGGGCTCCTGCTCGTCGCCGATGGGCAGGGCGACCCCTCCACGCGCGCCGACTCCTATCGACTGATGCGCCTGCTCTGGGAGCAGGCGGGCCTGAGGACGGGGGACGTGGGGTTCCTGCGGCACGCCCGGCCGTTCCTCCGCGAGGCCCTGGGGCGCTGCCGGCGCGAGCCGGTCGAATGGTTCCTGCTCCCGCAGCGCCAGTGGGACGGCGAGCCGTGCGACCACGCGCGAGTCATCCTCGACGACCACCGGCGAGAGCACTCCGAGGAGGGGGGCTGGCACCTGATCGACCCGCCGGGGGACCAGCCGGCGATCCGCGCCTGGCTCGAACGGCGGCTGCTCGGGCTCTGGCAAGAGAAGCGCGCCAGCCAGGCGGCCCGAGCCCCCTCGCTCCGACGCCAGGCCACCTCGAACCCGGCCGCGATCTGGTCGGGGGAGGGATGGGTTCCCGTGGCCGAGGCCGAGCCCCCGCCGCGCGCGGCGATCGTCGCGCGGGCCCGCGAGCCCGAGCCCCTCGCCAAGATCCTCTCGCGGGCCCTGCCCCGCGCCGATCGCTACCTGATCAAGGCGACCTGGCACGGCTACGCCCAGGGGACCTACACCGGGGCGGCGGCCCTGGACCTCCTCCTCGGCGCCCTTCCCGGCAGGGCCGTCGTGCTGGAGGGGCACACGAGCGGCCGGAACGTCGGCGGCGCGGACTTCGACTGGGAGGAGGACGCCGTCCGCCATCGCGCCTGGATCCGCCAGCAGGACGTCGAATTCCTGCGGCGCACGGGCCTGGCGGACGTGATGGACCGCCATGGCGCGCAGTACCTGAACGTGACCGAGGCCTGGTGGGACGGCGCGTGCGCGCCGCCCGAGGAGGTCCTGGCCGCGCTCGGGGACGCGACGCTCCGCGAGCCGAGGCTGGCCGGTTTCGTCCCCTCGGCGCTGATGGAGCTGCGGGGAAGCCCGTTCATCAGCTTCGCCCGATTCAAGGGGCCGACCCGGCTCGGCATATCGAACCTCTTCGGCCTGATCCCGCACCCCCTGCGGACGGAATGGCACGGGCCGGACATCGCCCACTTCGCCTCGATCTGCTGCGACCTGGCCCGGATTTACGGGGCCCTGTTCCCCTCGTTCGGCCTCGTGGAAGCCTTCGACTCGGCCGTGAGATGGGACCGGAAGGGGCTGTACCGGAGCCGCTGGGGGAACTACGACCTGGTGCTCACCGACGGCCTCTTCACGCTCAGCGAGGGCCTGGTGGGCGCCGACCTCCTGGCGAGCCGCCTCCAGGGCCAGGACGTGACGCGCAGCGCGTTCTACGACGTGGTCCGGGACCGCCTGGGCTGGTCGCCCGCCGCCGATTTCCCGCTCCCCGCCGACCTCCAAACGAGCCTGGCCTGAGGACGGACGGCCAGGCGCGAGGCGACTCGTTGCTCACCGCCGAGGTACACATCTTGAACGCCCGCATTAACTAAATACGCAGCCTGTTCAGAATTCCATAAAATCTATCCCCATTGAACGAAAATTTAACCGTGGTTGTTGTCGTATTTCTTCCTGACTCGTGATAATCACCCATCTTCAGAAACCCTACGGCGAGCTCCTTGACCTGAAACAGTCTATCTTGCTCGGTGTACACGAGGATCAAGTGGAGCCCTGCGTGGGAGTTGTGACAATCAACCCGGATGGCATCGCGACACGTCTTGATTTCTAGGCCGTGTTGACGATGCGGAGGCTGGCGCGGTAAGACGTTAAGGCGGATCGACGACCAGGAGGGGGCCGTCCGCCATGCGATACGCGATCACCGACGAGATCTGGGCCGTCTGGGGGCCGATGGTCGAGCGCTGCCGC
>NZ_JBBCIR010000120.1:0-22337 GCF_037189885.1 Paludisphaera sp. | reverse complement strand
ACCACCGCCGCCGCCGTAGCCGCCGCCACCGCCGTAGCCGCCGCCGCCGGAGCGACCGCCGCCGCCGTAGCCGCCGCCGCCGCCGTAGCCGCCGCCGCCGGAGCGCGGCTCGCGAGGACGCGCCTCGTTGACCGTCAGGCGACGGCCATCGGATTCATGGTCGTGGAGGCCGTCGATGGCGGCCTGCGCCTCGGCGTCGGTGCTCATCTCGACGAAACCGAAGCCCTTGCTGCGGCCGGTCTCGCGGTCCGAGATGACCTCGGCGCTTTCGACGGTGCCGTACTGCGAGAACAGCTGCTCCAGATCGGAGCTGTTGACGCGGTACGAGAGATTCCCGACGTACAGTTTCTTGCCCACCTGCAAACTCCTAGCGTGGCGACTCGACTCGACCCTCGACTGACTTCTCTTTCCGGGTCTCTGAAAGGGGCCGGCAACCGGCCCGGGGCGGTGGAAAGGCGGATGAGGCAGACGAGAAGCTCTCTTCGGATCTCCGGCACGCGCTCGTACGGTTTCCAGCCAATCCAAAGTATAGGGACGACACGTCCGCAATGATAGTCCGAATCCGCGTTCGACGTGGATTTCTCGAAATACCTCCATCCTAGCGGATTTCCAGGATCCCAGCCAAGGCTTGTGGGCCGAACGATCCGCGAAATCGACAAGATTTCCGCGATTCCACCGCGTTTCGGCCCGGGTTTTGAATGGCCGATCCCGGGGAGTCGGGCTCGTCCCGGCACACCCGATCAGACCCCTGACCGATGGGAGGGCGGTGCCATGCCGCGGGGCGACAAGTCGAAATACACGGACAAGCAGAAGCGCAAGGCGGAGCACATCGCCGAGGGCTACGAGGATCGGGGCGTCCCCGAGGACGAGGCCGAGCGCCGGGCCTGGGCGACCGTCAACAAGGAGTCCGGCGGCGGGAACAAGTCCGGCTCCGGCCGGGGCAAGCCCGACACCAAGGTCTCCAGCGAGAAGGGGGGCAAGCGCGGCGGCGCGGCCTCCGCCGCCAGGACCCCCGAGCAGCGCTCGGCCTCGGCCAAGAAGGCCGCGGAGACCCGCAAGCGGAACCGGGAGGCGAAGGCGAAGGAGAAGGCCTCCTCCTGACTCGAGCCGTCAGGCCTCGCGGCCGCCGGTGGGGGCGGGCCGCCGCTTGCCGTAGACGCACACGGCGATCCCGAACAGCTCCGTCCGGCCTTCCAGCCGCATGCCCAGGCGTCGGGCCACCCGGATCGACGCCTGGTTCTCGTCGTGGATCAGGCTGATCACATGGCGTTCGCCGATCCGGTCGAACGCCGCGTCCAGCGACGCCCGGCCCGCCTCGGTCGCGTATCCCTTGCCCCACCACTCGCGACGCAGGGTCCAGCCGACCTCAAGGCCGGGCCATCCCTCCGGCCGCCAGCAGCCGACGCGGCCGATCATCGCGCCGGTGGCCTTCTCCTCCACGGCCCACATGCCGAACCCGCGCAGCCGCCAGTGGCCCACGACCATCGCCATGTTCCGCCACGCCTCCTCCCGGTCCATCGGCCCGGAGCCCAGGTGGCGCATCACCTCCGGGTCGGCGACCATCGCGGCGTAGGCGTCGAGGTCCTCCTCCCGGAACTGGCGCAGGATCAGGCGTTCGGTTTCCAGCGTCTCCATGGAGGTGGTCCGGCCGGTGGGATCGGGGCGGGGGGTTATGCTCATCCCCCGAGTCTAACCGCCGGGACGGCCCCCCGGCGACCCGACGGGCCTCGGAGTTGAGCTTGAGGGCCCGGCGGGGTTTCGCCGATAGTGGCTCGGAGAGGGTCCGCGCGAGGAACGCGGCGGGTCGAGTTCGATGCCCGTGCAGGGAGAGGGTAAGGCCGTCATGATCCGGGTCCGTCGTCGCCCGCGCGTCCTCTGGGCGCTGCCGTTGCTCCTCGCCCTCGCGACCCCCGCCGTCGCGGAGGAGGCGTGGGACGCCGTGTTCCTCGCCGGGAACAAGATCGGCTACATCCACACCTTCGTCGAGAAGGTGATGGACAAGGACCGGCCGCTCAACCGCGTCCGGGTCGACACCGTCCTGAGCTTCCGTCGCGGCGACGACACCGTCGTCCAGAAGCTGATGTACGGGACGATCGAGACCCCCGAGGGCGAGGTCCTCCGGCTCGACACCCGCACGCTGACCAGCGACAACGAGATCCGCGTCCATGGCGACGTCGTCAACGGCCAGATGACGCTGATCATGGAGGGGACCAAGCAGCGCCAGGAGCAGGTGATCCCCTGGGGCCCGGAGGTCCGGGGCCCGTACGCGGCCGAGCAGAGCATGGCCCGGAAGCCCATGACCGAGGGGGAGAGCCGGACCCTCAAGATGTACATCCCGGACCTCAACCGGGTGGTCGACATCGAGCTGAAGGCGGGCCCGACCGCGGAGATCGAGCTGGGCGACGGGGCCAAGAGGGCGCTCCGGAAGGTGGAGCAGGTCGCCACGCTGGACGGCAAGGTCCGGCCGGAGCTGGGCTCGACTCTCTGGGTGGACACGGCGGGGCAGGTGCTCAAGCAGGACGTCGACCTCCTGGGCGGGATGACCACCTATCGCACCACCGAGGCCGGCGCCAAGGCCCCCGGCGGCCGGGTCAAGTACGACCAGATCCGCGGCACCATCATCAAGTCCGAGCGCGACATCACGAACGCCTACCAGACGACCCACGCCAGGTATCGGATCACCTTGAAGGATGAGGACCCGACCCGGGTGATCCCCAACGACCGGCGGCAGACGCTCACGCCCTCCGGCGACGGCCGATCGGCGACGATGGTGATCCAGTCGATGGGCCCGAACGACGGCGAGCCCGGCTCGCCGGCCGACCCCGAGTACCTCCGCCCCAACGCGATGATCACCAGCGCCGACGAGCGCGTGATCCGCCTGGCCGACCGCGCCGTGAAGGGGGAGACCGACCCCTGGCGGCAGGCGGTGGCGATCAACACGTGGGTATTCCAGAACATGCGGAGCAACTTCCAGACGACCTTCGCCCCCGCCAGCGAGGCCGCCCGCAACCTCTCCGGCGACTGCACCGAGCACTCCGTCCTGGCCGCGGCGATGTCGCGGGCCAAGGGGATCCCAGCGCGGGTGGCCGTGGGGCTGATCTACGTCGACAACAAGCAGATGAAGGCCAAGGGCTTCGGCTTCCACATGTGGCACGAGGTCCACGTCAACGGGCGCTGGGTCGCGCTCGACAGCTCGTTCGACCAGTCGACCGTCGACGGCACCCACATCAAGCTGTCCGAGTCGAGCCTGGAGGGCGTCTCCCCGTTCGAGTCGTTCCTGCCGATCCTGCGCGTGCAGGGGAAGGCGACGATCGAGCCCCTGGAAGTGCGCTGAGGACGGCGGCACAATGGTCGGTCGGGGCGAGCGCGCGACCTCGCCCGACCGACCCGCCGAGCCTCGGAGCGATTGGACGATGACGACGAAGCGGAAGCACCGGCCGGCCCTGCTGGCATGCCTGGCCCTGGCGGCCTTCGGCCTCGGCCTCGGCTGCGGCGGCGGCGATCCCGGCCCCGGATCGGCCCCGGCGACGGCCGGCGGCTCCAGGATCGGCGTGGTGCTCCCCACCTTCGGGCATCCGTTCTTCCTGGCGATGAAGGACGGGATCGAGTCGAAGGCGAAGGAGCTTGGCCTCGACGTGGACGTCCGCGACGGCCAGGACGACGACGCCCGGCAGATCGGCCAGGTCGAGACGCTGCTGAACCTGGGCTGCAAGGCCATCATCCTCTGCCCCCGCGACGAGGACGCTCTCGTGCCGGCCGTCGAGGCCGCCAACCGCGCGAACGTCCCGATCCTGGCGCTCAACCGTCGGATCAACGGCGGCGAGGTCGTCGCCTATGTCGGGGCCGACGACGCCGAGGGGGGCGTCCTCCAGGGGGAGGAACTCGTCCGGCTCCTGGGTTCGGACGGGGGCAAGATCATCTACCTGGAAGGGACCGAGGGTTCCAGCCCCCAGCGGCAGCGTAGCGCCGGGTTCACCGCGGTCCTGGAGCGGCACCCCGAGATCGAGGTCGCCGACCGCCGATTCGCCGCGTTCCAGGAAGACCGGGCGAAGGGGGTGATGACCGACCTGGTCCGCCGCTTCAAGCCCGGCGAGATCCGCGCGGTGGTCGCCCAATCGGACGAGATGGCCCTCCCCGCCGCGGAGGTCGCGCGGTCCGAGGGCTGGGACAACGTGGCCGTGCTGGGATTCGACGGGGCCACGACCGCGTTCGACGCCGTCCGCGACGGCCGCCTCGCCTGCACCATCCTCCAAGATCCCCGCGAACAGGGGGCGAAGGCCGTCGAGGTCATGGCCGCCCAGCTCAAGGGCGAGCCGATCGACCGCGAGGTCGTCACCCCCCTGCGCCTCATCACCGCGACCAACGTCGCGCAGCACCAGCCGGCCTACTGAGTCGTGGCTCCGATCTGGCTTCGTTCGCGCGCCGCGCATTCGGGCCGGCCGACGTTAAAACTCTGCGAGCCAACGACTTGCCGCCGGCAAGCGTTGGCTTCGTTCGTCATTATCGAACGACTTTTCGGGGCGTCTGGGCCGCGTCGGCCGACGCGTTCGGCGCGGGCACCGGCCCTGGCGGCATGGGTTCCCGAGGGGCGTGGGCGAGCGGCTGGATTGCCTGAAATGAGCTCGGTATCCCGGCCTGCCTGGCTCCTCCTAGCAATCGGATTGTCAAAGACCACGATCACCGCATCTGGGCAGGATCGTGCGGGGACGCGGCCGGATTTCAAGGATCCGGGGACGCGGCGGATATATTTCGCGGGCAGGGGGACGGTGGGCCGTCGGGCGCTTCCGTCCCTTCCACGCTCGTGGAGAAAGGAGCCCCGGAGGGGCGCATGAGGGGCGCGACCGGCACCGCGACCCTCGGTGACTCCAGACGCGAATCGTCTTCCCCCCTCGCGGGGGAGGACAGACCGCGAAGCGGTCAGGTGAGGGGGACGACGAGCACGAGCCCTCCCGAAGTTCGAGAGCCTGCCTCGACCGGCTCGGGAACCCGACGGCCGTCTCGCATGGCATCCCCCTCATCCGGCCCTTCGGGCCACCTTCCCCCGCCAGGGGGGAAGGCCGTTACGTCCTTCCGTCCGACGCAAACGGCCCCCTGGTGGCGCGCCCCTCATACGCCCCCGCGGGGCACCTCCTCCCACGCCGGGACAAGGTATGTTCGGCGGGAGCGCCGCGCGTGTTTCAGGCTCGCCGGGGAAGCTCAGCGGCGGGCGGTCTGGGCGACCCGCGAGCCGTTCTGGGCCTTGTCGAGGCCCTTGACCAGGAAGTCCTGGAAGACGGGGGGCTCGTTGTAGCCGCCGATGGAGGCGACGACCTCGCCCTCAGGGGTCATGATGACGTAGAAGGGGTTCGTCTGCTCGGCGGTCAGGTCGAGTTGGCGGATCTGGTTCTCCAGGGCCAGCTCCTCGCGCTGGGCCGACGTGATGGAGTCGATCGGCACCCGGTCGGTGTAGAGCTGGACCGTCACGAATTCCTGGAGCAGCTTGACGATGTCCGGGCGCGGCAGGACGCGACGCTCCATCAGGCGGCAGTTGGCGCAGTTGACGCCGGTGAAGTCGATCAGGATCGGCCGGTTCTGGGCGGCGGCCTCCTCGCGGGCCTTGTCCAGGCTCATCCCCCAGAGGACGCCGTGCAGGTTCTTCTGCTCGCGCTGCGCCTCCTCCGGGTCGGTTGAGGTCGCCTTGACGGGGCCCTCGCCGGGATCGGCCGCGGCCATGCGGACGTCGGCGGTCAGCTCGTGGGAGTCGGCCGGGAGGATGCCGACGATCAGCCGGTCCCACACCAGGCCCATCGGCGGCCGGCCGAACAGGCCGGGGGCCATGTAGAGGGCCAGCCCCAGGAACGCGCAGCCGAAGACCATCCGGCCGGGGCCGACCTTCGCCTCGTCGTAGTCGTGGTTGGTGCGGAAGAAGCCGAGGAGGTAGAGGCCGCAGACCGCCGACAGCACGATCCACGCGGTCAGCACCACCTGGGCGTCGAACCAGGCGTTCTCGGGCGTCACCCAGCCGAGTTCGGCCGTGTTCAGGAACTTCAGGGCGGCGCCGATCTCCACCAGCCCGCCGACGACCTTCACCGAGTTCATCCAGTCGCCGCTGCGCGGCATCTTCTGGAGCAGCCCGGGGGCCAGGGCCAGGGCGAAGAAGGGGAGGGCGATCACGCTGGAGAAGGTCGCCAGGCCGAGGATCGGATAGAGGAGGTCGCCGTTGGCCGCCATGACCAGCAGGCCGCCGACGACCGGGAACGTGCAGGTGAACGACGTGATCGTCAGCGTCAGCGCCATGAAGATGACGCCGATCAGCCCGCCGCGACTCTCGCCCCGCGCCGAGGCGTTCAGCAGGAAGCTGGGCAGGCGGATTTCGAACAGCCCTAGAAGGCTGAGGCCGAACGCCAGGAACAGGGCGGCGACGAACAGGTTGAGCCAGGGGTTGTTCGCCAGGTTCTGGAGGAACGTCGACGAGAAGAGGAACGAGAACAGGACCCCGACCGCCGTGAAGACGCCGATGATGGCCAGGCAGTACGTCACGGCCAGACCCGTCGTGCCGCCCTTGCCCGACCGCTCCCCCTGCTTCACGAAGAAGTTGACCGTGATCGGGACCATCGGCCAGACGCAGGGCATCGCCAGCGCGAGCAGCCCGCCGGCCGCCGAGAGGAGCAGGAAGCCCCACAGGCTCTCCCGCGCCGTGCGGGCGATCTCGCTGGTGGGCCCCGCGTCGGCCGGGGCCGCCGCGATGCTCGCGGACTCCGACGGGGCCTCGGCCGGGGCGGAAGGCTCAACGGCGACGGCCGGAGCGGGGGGCTCGGGGGCGACGGCCGGGGCCGGCTCGGTCGCTTCCGGCGCGGGGGCCGAGGGCTCGACGTGGGCGGTCTCGACGGCCGTCGGGGCGGGGGCGGCGGCGACGCCTTCCACCTTCACCACGACGTCGGCGAGGGTCTGGTGGGTCGGCGGGAAGCAGGCGTTCTCGTTGCAGATCTGGTAACTGATCTGAGAGCGGACGACGTGGTCGCCGGGGGCGGCGTCGGCCGGGACGGTCAGCGCGACGGTCCAGGCGGCCTCGTCCTCGAAGAACTCGGTGAGCACGTCGTCGCCGAAGGCGGGCTCGGGCTTGACGATGGGGTCGGCGGCCGGGGTCCATTCATCGCCCGCCGCGAGGCCGCCGAGGTCGAACAGGTTGAACGAGGTCGGGTCCGGGCCGTTCCCGCCCCCCGCGCCGGGCCTGGCGACGTTGTAGATGTGCAGGCCGGGGTCGAGCTTCACGGCGACGGTGTACTTCACCACGTCGCCGGGCCGGGCGACGGCGGGGGAGACCGTCGGCGTGATGGTCACGCCCTTGGGGCGGAGGCGCTCCGGACTGTCCTTCTTCTTCGGCGTGGCCGACGACGCCGGGGGCGCGGCGGCGGCCTCGCCGGCGACGGTCAGGGTGGCGGCGGGGAGCGTCCAGCGCCCGGGGAAGGTGCAGCTGGAGGCGTTGCAGAGCTGGTAGCTCGCCTGCACCTGGATGGACTTCTCGCCCGGCGCGGCGTCGGCGGGGACCTTCAGGGGCAGGGACCAGACGACCTCGTCCTCGTAGTACTCGAAGACGTTGTTGCCGAAGGCGGGCTCGGGCGCGGCCTTGGCGTCGCGGTCGGCCGTCCAGTCGCCGGCCTTTTCGATCCCGGCGAGGTCGAAGACGTCGAACAGGGTGTGGCGGGGGCCCTCCTCGCGCTGCTTCTCCGCGACCGTGTAAATGTGCCAGCCGGGCTGGAGCTTGGCGCGCACCAGGAGCTTCACGGTGTCGCCGGGCGCGGCCCTGGCCGGCTCGATCGTCGCCGTGACCTCGGCGGCCTTGGGCTTGCCCCGCGCCGGGGTGTCCTTCTGGGCCGGCTGGGCGTCGGCGTGCGCCGAGGCCGCCAGGACGAACGCGGCCAGGAAGGCCGTCGCGCGAGCCCCGGCGGGGTGGAGAAATCGCATGGGAGGCCCCTCGGGAGGAATTTTGGTGGGGTGGAGGGATGCGGGACGAGGCGCGTGCGATCCGGCCCGTACCCTCTCCCGACTTCCCCTTATCCTATAGCCGCCGTTGGGCCTGGGACAAGCCGCCGAGCGTCCGCGCCGGTCCGCATTGACCGATCCGGGGGCCTGGCCTACGATGCCGGGCCGCTCGCGATCGATCGACACCCCGCGCCGCGCCATCCCGCCGAGCTTCATGGACCACGGACGGTTCGACACTCCAGGACAGGATGGGGGCGAATGCGCAGAATCCTCCTCGGCGCGATCCTCGCGGCGGGCGCCGCCGTCGCCGGCTGGATGGCCGTGCTCGACCGGCAGAACCGGCTGCGATGGGACCATTGGGACGTCGTGAAGCCGGGCGTGCTGTACCGCAGCGGCCAGCTCAACGGCGACCAGCTCACCGAAGCCGTGAGGCGCTACGGCATCAAGACCGTCGTCAACTTCCAGCTCCCCGGGCGCGAGATGCAGGAGGAGCGGGCGCTGGCGAAGTCGCTGAACGTCGGCTTCGTCAACCTGCCGATGCCCGGCAACGGCTTCGGCCGGGAGGAGCAGTTCCGCAAGGTCCTGGAGCTGATCGACGACGAGGAACGTCGCCCGGTCCTGGTCCACTGCGCCCGCGGCACCTGCCGGACGGGGTCGGCGGTGGCGCTCTATCGGTTCGAGCGCGACGGCTGGACCATCAAGGACGTCGCCGCCGAGGCTCGCCGGCAGACCTACCGCGAGGGCTGGATCCCGGGCTACATCTACGGGATGGCCCGCAACAAGCCGGACTCCGACCTCCACCACCCCGTGAACCTCGACGAGCGGAATTCGCCCGACGAGATCGCCGCCCTGCCCCTGCCGGAGGAGGCCGCCCGATGAGCCGCGTAGACGAGATGCCCGCCGCGCGGGCCGAGGTCGGCCGCCGATTCCGCGCCGACGCCGACGGGGGGAAGCTCGTCCTGAAGCTCCCCGACGCCCGCGCCTGGGCCGGGCCGGCGGTCTTGCTGCTGGGCGTCGCCTACGTGCTGGTCGGGGGCGCCGCCGCCGACCTCTCGGGCAAGGACGCGCGGCTGGGGATCGCCGCGAGCGAGGGCTTCGGCCCGCTCGGGCAGGTGTACGGCCACTGGCGGCCCGACGTCTGGCCGCTTCCGGCCGCGATCGCCCGACTCGTCTTCCTGACGGGCGAGGCCGGCAAGCCCGAGACCGGCGCGGTGATGTGGCCGATGGCCGTCGCGGGCCTGCTCGCCGGCTGGCTCGTCGCACGGCGGTTCGTCGCGCTGGGCCGGACGACCGCCGCGCTGATGTTCGGCTTCGCCTGGTTCGGCTCGATCGCCCTGATGGACCATGCCGGCGCGCGGGGTTTCGACTTCCTGTCGGGCCTGGCGACGATCGCCGCGCTCGACCGCCTGCTGTCGCGGCGGTCGGACTGGCTCGCGGGGCTGTTCGCGTCGGCCGCGTTCCTCTGCGGGGGGTGGCCGCCGCTGCTGGTGATCGGGCTCTCGGTGCTGGTGCTGGGGCGTCGCGACGCCGACTTCTCGTTCAAGCTGGTCGCGCCGCCAGTCGTCACGGCGATCGCCTGGTTCTTCTGGACGATCGAGACCGCCTCCGCCGAGGCCGCCGCCGCGGCGCTGGTCTGGCCGCTGACGCAAGGGATGGCGTGGTCGCTCCCGTCGTCCGCGCTGGGGTGGGTCGCCGCGATCACGATGCCCATCGACCAGGGGGCGGCGTGGGCCGTGCCGTTCAAGCTGCTGCTGGCGGGGCTGCCGCTGTCGCCGTTCGCCCTGCTGCTGTTCGGCCGGTCGTCGCGCGAGGGGATGCAGGCCGACGGCGGGCTCGCGCTCGACTGGGGCCGGGTCGCCCTGGCCGCCGTGGTCTGCGGGGTCGTCGTCCCCGGCGCGGCGTCTGCCGCGGCGGTGCCGGCGCTTGCGGGCCTGCGGGTGGCCTCGGCCGTGGCGCTGGCGGCCGCCTGGAATCGCCGCCTGGCCGCCGGCGAGGGCCGGGCGTTCCTCGCCGTGACGACGGGCATGGTGGTGGCGTGGACCTCGCTGACGGTCTACGCGACCTACATCCTCACCATCGTCTTCACCTACTACCGGCCGGTGGGGATCGTCTTCGCCGTCGGCGGGGTGGGGGTGGCGGCGCTGCTCTGGCGGGCCTTCGAGACGCGGAGCGCCCGGCGGGCCGTCGCCGCCATGCTCCTGATGACCGCCTGCCTGAAGCTGGTCCACGCCGGCTTCTACGTCCCCGAGTGGAGCTACCGCTACGGCCAGGGCCCATGGGGCCGCGCCATCGGCCAGTGGCTCCTGCCCCACTGGACGCTCCACACGCAGCACGAATGGCCCGAGGACCTGATGTGGGCCGTCGGACGGCCCGTCCGGCTCCTGAGCAGCCCGCAGCACCTGGCGTTCCCCGAGACCGGGGAGAGCCGCCACGTCCTGCTGCTGGAATCCGAGTTCGAGAACTGGCCCGAGAGCGCGCCGAAGCTGCTCAAGGTCGCCACGTTCGAGCCGCCGATGCCGTTCGGCAATCGCCGGATCCTCGCCCGCACCGAGGGGACCCTGACCACCCCCTCCGGCCGGCTCGTCTCCCGCGTCCCGGCCCCGGAATAATCCCCGCGCGACGCCGACATCCCCGGGCATCCCTTAACCTTTCGAGAATGAACGGGTTAAGGGATGCCTCGCGTTTCGTACAATGGCCGCGCGCGGTTTCCGGAGATTCGGCCGAAGGCCGGTCACATCCGCGCGAAGTCATCGTAGGATACCCGGGGCGCGGCTAGACTCCGCCGGGCCAGTCCCCGGGCTCGGGAGAGGAGGCGTGGCGGCATGATCGGCAAACTCAAGGAAATGTTCGCCCCGACCTCGACCGAGGGGAAAGGCCGGCGCGTCGACATCCAGAAGCGGTTCCAGATCCAGCTCGATGTCTCCACGATCGGCTCGCAGGGGAGCATGTCCCGCGTCTTCAAGGCGGTGGACTCGGAGACGGGGAAGGTCGTCTGCCTCAAGATCCTCGACCTGGAGAAGAACGAGGCGGCGCGGGGCCGCGCCTCGCGGCACGAGGACCGGCCGAGCGAGGGGGCGATCGCGGTCCAGATCCGCCACCCCAACGTCGTGCGGACGTACGAGCACGGGATGACCTCGCGCGGCGAGGAATACCTCGTGATGGAGTTCATCCACGGGCTGAGCTTCGAGACCGCGTACCAGTCGAACCTCGGCACGACGGCGCAGCGGATGGAATGGCTGGCCCAGGCCGCCGAGGGGCTGGCGGCCGTCCACGCCGCCGGGTTCATCCACCACGACGTCAACCCGCGCAACTTCCTGGTCGACCGGGGCCGCGACCTCCGGGCCAAGGTGATCGATTTCGGCCTCTCCGTCCCCAACACCGCCGCGTTCCGACGGCCCGGCAACCGCGTCGGCAGCCTGCTCCACATGGCCCCGGAGCTGATCCGTCGCGAGCCGATCGACGAGTCGATCGACGTCTACGGCTTCGGCGTCGTCGCGTTCCAGCTGCTCACCGGCAAGCCCCCCTACGACGTCGCGTCGTCCCCCACCGCGCTTCTGCAGGCCTTCCGCAATCCCCCCGCCGACCCCCAGGCCCTCCGGGCCAAGCTCTCGGACGAGGTCCGCGAGACGCTCCTGAAGCTCGTCGCCGTCGACCGCCGCGACCGCTGGCCCTCCATGGCCACCCTCGCCGACCACCTCCGCTCCATCCCCGCCAAGAGGGACGCGCCGGTCTCGTCGTGACCCGGGCCCTGCAAGGGTGGCGAGCGGAGCGCGGAGATCGCCCGGATGTGGCAAGTTCGGTTCGATGACGAGTACATGGAGGAGTTCCAAGGGCTCGACATCTGGGTCCGGGAAGCGATCCTGGCGAAGGTCGAACTCTTGAGGGAAGAGGGCCCGAATCTCGGACGGCCCGCCGTTGACACGGCTCGAGGATCGATCTTCACGAATATGAAGGAACTCCGGGTCCAGCACGCGGGGCAGCCCTGGCGGGTGCTATTCGCTTTCGATCCCGCGCGACGCGCGATCCTGCTGGTCGGGGGGAATAAGGCGGGCGACAAGCGTTGGTAGAATAGGGCAATTCCGATCGCCGACGCCCGGTTTCGACGTCACCTCGGGGAGTGAATCCGATGCCCGTTCCCTTCGAAGAGGTCCTGGCGTCCATGCCGCCCGATAGCCAGGCAAGGATCGCCGAGGCCGCGGCCCGCCTGAAGGCCGCCCATCGGACCTTCCTGGAGTTGCAAGCGACTGACACCGCCTATCGGGAAACGCCCGAGTTCCGCGCCAGGCTCGCCGCGCTCCCGGAGGAATACCGGGTCGAACTGTTGAGGCAAGAGGCCGGGCGAGCGGGGATCGACCGCCTGCGAAAACAGGTCGAGGCCCTGGGGGGCAAGCTAAGGATCACGGCCGAGTTCCCAGGCGGGGGGACCATGGTAATCGACGAGGATTAAGGAGCGACGACGCGGCGGACTCATGCCCTCGCCGTGGCCCCGCTTGATCGCGCTGCCGCGTCGGCCCCGAATCGGTGCTCGCGGGCCGGGTCGCGGCCCGGTCGGCGGGATTCGATGGACTCTGGACGAGGCGGGCGCCAATCAAGACGAAGCGCCCCGCCCAGCCGGTCGCTCCGATGGTTCACGAGCCGGGGCGAGCGTAACGCGCGAACCTGCCCGCCCGACCGGGGGCGATGTACGTGACCGTCATCGGATCGGCGAGCGCGTTGATCACCGGCTGGGTCAGGCTCGGCCCCGGTTGGGTGTAGGGGACGCCCGGCGTCGGGTCGTTGCCCGGTCCGCCGGGGTTGTAGAACGGGGAATAGCTCCCGGACGCGGGGATTTGCACCGCCTTGATCGTGGCGATGGCCGCCTCGTCCCCGGAGAGCACGATGTCGATCTGGTTGTCGTGGTCCTCGACGTACGAGTCGTCGTAGCTGGACTGCGCCGGCCCCAGGTCCGCCAGGCCCAGCACCGTGATCGTGCCGCTCGGCAACTGGTAGGGGACGCCCGTTTCGGTAAGCCATCGGACCACGCCGTCGGCGTCGACGGTCTGGAGCCGGAAGAACCGCGAGAAATCCGTCGGATAGACCGAACGGACCCCGTCCGGCGAGAAGCCGCCGCTCGTGAAGACGCGGAGCCGATATTCCGCGGCCTCGCCGTAGAGCGAGACGCCGTCGTTGGGGAGGGAGCCGGAGAATGCCGCGGGCGCCGACTCGCCGGCGGTCGACATGACGCTCAACTTGGCCCCGACCAGCTTCGGCCCCGATCCGGGGTTGTAAGCGGTCATCGGCGTGACGCCGTCCCCGTACGAGAGCCCCGCCGCCGAGACCACGACTCCCCCCGGCCCGACGAGCTTGAGCGGATTCCGCGAGTGGGCCAGTTCCAGCTTCACGGGGTAGATCGCGCCCGGCTGCCCGGGGGCGATTCGGTTCCCGAAATAGCCCAGGATCACGACCGTGCTCCGCTCGTTGTATTCGAAGTTCGGCGTGATCGAGGCCGCGAGCGCCGTCACCACCTGGCCGGTGTTGAGCACGACGCGGAAGTCGTCTCCCGAGACCGAGCTGGGGAGAACGGGCCAGCTGAATTCGATGGGGAAGCCGTCGGTGTACTTCACGGGGTAGCCGTAATTCGTGGCGATGCCGCTGACCGCCGCGTTGGACGTGTAGGCCCGCAACGACGCGGTCCCGGCGGACGAGCCGCTCAGCGTCTCCCAGGAGCCGCCCGCCCGGCGCGCCAGCGCCTCGGCCTGCGAGGAGCTGACGCCCAGGCCGGGCACGCCCAGGATGTTCGTGAACCCGAGCGTCGCGCCGAGGATGCTCGGGGTGTCGGAGTAATAGTCGGCGTTGACGAGGACGTCTTGCTGGAGGGCCCTGTACAGCGGATTGGTCGGGCCGGTGGGATGCGCCGACTTCGATCCGGGGGGATTCAGGCTCAGCACCACGCGATTCAGGACCTGGGGACGGGCGCCCTGGACGACGATCCGCTCCGCCAGCCGATCGATCTCGGCCTGGCTGGGGAACTGGTCGAGCGTCGCCGCGGCCAACGTCACGTAGCCGACCGGGTCGCTCTGGGCGGTCTTGTTGTAGAAGGCGGGCGTGGCGACGATGGCGGGCACAAGCGCGTTCTGGCCCAACCTGGCCTCGACGCGGAGGAGTCGGTTCTGCTCGGCGAGACTTGGCGACTCGCCCACGAGCGTCTCATACGCCCGGATCACGACCTCTCGCGCGTGCGAGCCGATGCCCGGCAACGGCGCGGGCGTCGCGCAAAGCATCCGTCGCCCTTCAAGCACCTCAAGCGAGGCGCCGGGACGCGCCCGCCGAGGAGAGCGCCGGTCCCGCTTCGATGTCATGCCCAGGAAAAGCTTCATCTGTTGTATGTCGCTCGACACGAGGAGGGTGGCCGATGGTCGCTTTCATCACGCGTGAGCGGGCCGGAACCGTCGGCATCGACGACGTTCTCCCGCGATTCGTCTAGCTGTAAGCTAGTACGCGGAATCCGCCTTGCAACTCGCGATGAGGACGGCCGAGGCCGGAGGGCCGAGCCCCTTCCGATGAGTAGGGGCGGGAAGCGACCGGCAACGATCGCCCACGCGAGCGAAATGCTTCGAGGCTTTACACGCGAATCGAGCCCGACGGGCCGGATTTTCCGCGGAGGTGGACGCAAGGCATGATACGATGCGTGCCAAAAGGTCGTATCCTCCCCACATACGCCGGGCAGACATCCGCGTCGCATGATCGGAGGCTTGCTTGGGCTCGATATTCTGTCCGAAGTGCGAACGCAGGCTGACCCCGGCGAATCCCCCGGGTCCCATGACATGCGACGGGTGCTCGCACGCCTTCGATCCCTCCACGGTTCGATGGCGGAAGCCACACCTGTTAAGACGGCTCCTCGGCTGGTTCTTGATCCTCGTGGCCGCCCTGTCAGCGCTACAATCCGCCCCCCTGTTGCTGCTCCCGATCGACGAGAGCCGAGTGGCCGGCTTGATCGGCCACTTCTCGGTCCCGTTCCTGCTCTTTCTCGGGGGCCGCGCCCTGGCGCAAAGCCGACTCGTGGAGGATCCGGCCCCTCCGGACGCCCCGCAAGGGTCGCCGCCGCCCGGCTCCCTTGATCGCCCCGCCTCGCGAGCCTAAGATAAATATCGGCGAATATGGTGTGGAAAATCGCCCGAGCGAGGCTCACGAGCGTTGGTCAAGCCGCCGGTCTATCTGGACAATCACGCGACGACGAAGCCGGACCCCCGGGTCGTCGCGGCGATGATGCCGTACTTCACCGAGATCTACGGCAACGCGGCCAGCGTCTCGCACAAGTTCGGGTGGGACGCCGAGGAGGCCGTCGAGAAGGCCCGCGCCCAGGTGGCCGACGCCCTTGGCGCCGAACCTCGGGAGATCGTCTTCACCGCCGGCGCGACCGAGGCGAACAACCTGGCCATCAAGGGCGCGCTGCCCTTCCTGCGACGCAGGGGAGACCACGTCGTCGCCACGGCGGTCGAGCACAAGTCGGTGCTGGACGTCGTGGAACGGCTGGGGCGCGAGGCGGACTGGAACGTCACGATCGTCCCCTGCGACGAGACCGGCATGGTCGACGAGGCGGCCATCCTCGCGGCGCTGAGGCCGGAAACCGTCCTGGTCTCGGTGATCGCGGCCAACAACGAGGTCGGCACGATCAACCCCTTCCGGGCGATCGGGGCGGCCTGTCATGAGCGCGGGATCGTCTTCCATACCGACGCCACCCAGGCCGTCGGCAAGATCGCCCTGGACGTCCGGGCGGACCGCGTCGACCTGCTGAGCCTTTCGGGCCACAAGCTTTATGGCCCCAAGGGGATCGGCGCGTTGTACGTCCGCCGCAAGGACCCCCAGGTGCGGATCAAGCCGCTGATCGACGGCGGCGGGCATGAGCGCGGCCTGCGCAGCGGCACCCCGGCGGTGCCGCTGATCGTCGGGCTGGGCGAGGCGTTCGAGCTGGCCGCCCGCGAGCGCGAGGCCGATTCCGCCCGCGTGAAGGCCCTGCGCGACCGCCTGGAGGCCGCGATCCGCGGGCGCGTCCCCGACGTGTCGCTGAACGGCCATCCGACCGAGCGGCTCGACGGGAACCTCAACATGAGCTTCGCCTACGTCGACGGCGAGGCGCTGATGATGGCGATGCGCGACGTGGCCGTAAGTTCCGGCGCGGCGTGCACGTCGGCCGAGCCGGAGCCCAGCCACGTCCTCCGGGCGATGGGCCGGGACGATGACGCCGCGCGGGCCAGCCTGCGGTTCGGCCTGGGGCGTTTCACCACCGCCGAGGAGGTCGATTTCGCCGCCGAGGCGGTCGCCGCGGCGGTGGCGTCGCTGAGGATGCATAGCTCGGCCTGGCTCGCTTCCGGTAGAATGATTCCGGGCGAACCGAAGCCGAGTTGACGTCGTGCTAGAATTGAGTCGAGCGGAGTCCCGCCTCACCGCGGCGACGTCCCGACCGTCCCGCCGAGAGACCGACCAGAAGGAGATGATGCGATGGGGTTGACGCTGACCGAGAAGGCCGCCGGCGAAGTGAAGAAGATCATCACCGACCAGGAACTCCCCGAGGGGACCGTCCTGCGCATCGGCGTGAAGGGGGGCGGCTGCAGCGGCTTCGCCTACGACCTGAACTTCGACACCGACACCTCCGAGCGCGACCGCGTCGAGGAGCAGCACGGCGTCAAGATGGCCGTCGACAAGAAGTTCGACCCCTACCTCGACGGCACCGTCCTCGACTTCTACGACGGCCTGGAGAAGCGCGGGTTCGTCTTCAACAACCCGAACGTCGTCAAGAGCTGCGGCTGCGGCTCCTCGTTCCAGGTCTGACCCGGAACGTCCAGCTCGACTTCGCCGACCGGGGGCCCGCCAGGGCCGGCCCCCGGTGTCGGCGCGCGCCGATTACGTCGTGGCGGCGCTCCCTCCTCCCCGCGTGGAAGGAGTGAGGACCGATTTTATCCTCGTCGCCAGGTTGCTGGCGCGGCCATGAGAGGCGTCGGGCTGGCACGGTCATGAAGACCGAGTAGGCCCCGGCACGGAAGGTGCTTGTGGGGCAGGGGCCCGGGAGAGGGCCGAGTGGGCGATACTGGATTCGAACCAGTGACTCCCGCCGTGTGAAGACGGTACTCTAGCCGCTGAGTTAATCGCCCGATGGGGGCCGGCGAGGGGCCGGCGTCCAGATGGGGAATCTTATCGCGCGTCGCGGCGGATCGCAAGACGTCGCCGCGACTTCTCCATGGGTGGGTCGAGACTGGGCTCAAGTCGGCGTCCCGGAATCGTCGACGTCCATAGCCTGGGGAGTGGCCCCGGCCGGGGGGCGACTGTTCAAGTCCTGGACGGGAGGATATCCTAGTCATGGCGGCGGCGGGGCGCGCGGGCGCGAGTCCCCCGGCCGCCGTCGGCTTCCCCCGCCGGCCTCGATTCGCAAGGCCCAACCCTGGGGTGGACGCACGGCATGGGGGTTCTCAAGTTCAGGCTGCCGTCGGACCGGACCGCCTCGCGGGTCGTGGGACTGCGTCGCGCCTACACGCTCGGGCTGGATCGCACGCCGGGGCGGCTGGGCATCGACGTCCGCGACGGGCTGCTGGCCTGCTCCAGCGACGCCAGCGAGAGCAGCCGGCTGTTCACCCCATGGCCCGTCCCGGGCTTCGGCGCCCCCGTGATCGGCACCGCGACCCTCGCCGACCGGCCGTCGCCCTACGTCCTGGCGCTGGAGCTGGCCCGGGGCCGGCTCAACGACGTCCGCAACCAGATGGCCGACTGGACCCAGCTCGGCCTGAACACGGCCCCGGCCCTCGCCGAGTCGCTGCGGACCTCGCGCCGGGCCTTCGTCCGGGCGGCGCTCGACGCGGCCGACCCGGACGCCTCGTTCGCCGCCGCCCAGGAGAGCCTCGCCGCCTCCACGAAGGCCGGGACGATGCTGGCCGAGACGTACCTGGACCAGGTGCTGCGCAACCGGCTGGCCGTCGCCGGCAGGCTGGGCACCGGGCTGTGCTGCGTCCTGACGAGCGAGCCCGACAAGGCGCCGGGCTCGGCCGCGTGGCCCGCCACCTTCAACACGGCCCAGGCCGCCGCGACCTGGAAGGACCTGGCGCCGTCCGAGGGGAAGATCCGCTGGGAGCTGCTCGACGCGCAGATCTCCTGGGCCCGCAAGCGCCGGATGAACGTCGAGGCCGGCCCGCTGATCGAGTTCCGCTCCGGCAGCCTCCCGGACTGGATCTGGCTCTGGAACGGCGACGCCGAGTCCATCACCTCGTTCGTCGCCGACCACGTCCGCGCGGTCGTCTCGCGGTATCGCGGCAAGGTCCCGGTCTGGCACATCGCCCACCGCCCCGCCGGCCACGACGTCCTGGGGCTCGGCGAGGAGGACCAGGTCCGCATCACCGCCCGCGCCCTCCAGATCGCCCGCCAGGCCGACCCCGCCGCGCAGTTCTGCCTGGGGGTCGACCGGCCGTGGATGGAATGGATGAGCGGCAGCCGGTTCCAGCTGGGCCCGCTCCACCTCTGCGACTACCTGATCCGGTCGGACCTGGGCGTCTCCAGCGTGGCGATCGAGGTGGCGCCCGGCTACTCCGACCCCGGCAGCGACGCCCGCGACCTGTTCGAGTTCTCGCGGCTGCTGGACCTCTACTCGCTGCTGAACGTGCCGCTGAACGTGATCCTCGCCGCCCCCTCCTCCGCCGAGGCCGACCCCCTGGCCGACCCCGACGTGGCGGTGGAGGGCTGGCAATTCCCCGCCCCCCCCACCGAGGCCGGCCAGGCCGCGTGGGCCGCGAGCTGGGCCGCCCTGGCGATCGCCAAGCCGTTCGTCCGTTCCGTCACCTGGGCCCACCCCACCGACGGCCTCCCCCACATCTACCCCCACGCCGGCCTCTTCCGCCCCGACGGCGCCCCCAAGCCCGCCGTCGCCCGCCTCCGCAAGCTGCGGGACGACCTGCTGACGTGACCGTCGCGACGCCCGCCATCGAAAGGCTCGGCCCGGGCGCGAATCCGCGTTGTCAGCGGCGGGCGCGGGCTGTATGATGGTCGATTCGCGACACCCTCCGTCCGTGGACGACCCGACGAGTCATGTTCGACGACCTGCAAAAGCGCCTGTCCTCCGCCTTCAAGCGGTTCCGCGTCAGCGGCGTCCTGACCGAGGCCAACATGAAGGAGGGCCTGCGCGAAGTGCGCGCGGCCCTTCTGGAAGCCGACGTCAATTTCAACGTCGTCCAGGACTTCATGGCGAGGGTCCAGGAGCGGGCGGTCGGGGCGCAGGTCGTCAAGAGCGTCCGGCCCGAGCAGCAGATCGTCAAGCTCGTCCACGACGAGCTGGTCGAGACCATGGGGCCGTCCGACCCGACCATCCGGTTCGAGAAGTCGGGCCCCACCGTCATCATGCTCTGCGGCCTCCAGGGCTCGGGCAAGACGACGACCTCGGGCAAGCTGGCGAAACTGCTGGCCTCGCAGGACCGCAAGCCGATGCTGGTCGCGGCCGACCTCCAGCGCCCGGCGGCCGTCGAGCAGCTCAAGGTGGTCGGCGAGCAGGTCGGCGTGCCGGTCTTCTCGCGCGAGGGGGTCGACCCGGTCAAGCTCTGCCAGGAGGCGGTGGCCGAGGCCAACCGCCAGGGGCGGGACACGATCATCCTGGACACCGCCGGCCGGCTCCACGTCGATGACGAGCTGATGGCGGAGCTGGTCCAGATCGAGAAGAAGGTCAAGCCCCACCAGGTCTTCTTCGTCTGCGACGCCATGACCGGCCAGGACGCCGTGGCCTCCGCCGACGCCTTCAACAAGGCGCTGGAGCTGGACGGCGTCATCCTCACCAAGCTCGACGGCGACGCCCGCGGCGGCGCGGCGCTGTCGGTGCGGAAGGTGACCGGGGTCCCGGTCAAGTTCGTCGGCAAGGGGGAGAAGCTCGACCGACTGGAGCCGTTCGACCCCGAGCGGCTCGTCGGCCAGATGCTGGGCATGGGCGACATCGTCGGCCTCGTCAACGCCGCGCAGGCGAACGTCGACGCCGAGGAGGCCCGGCTCCAGCAGGAGAAGATGGCCAAGGGGAAGTTCGACCTGGAGGACTTCCGCAAGCAGATCATCCAGATCAAGAAGATGGGCTCGGTCCAGGACGTCATGGGGATGTTCCCGGGCATGGGCCAGATGGCCGAGAACCTGGGGGGGATCGACGCCGACGGCGAGGTCCGCCGGATCCAGGGGATCATCGACAGCATGACCCCCCGGGAGCGCAGCCGCCCCGACCTGATCGACATCGGCCGCCGCCGCCGGATCGCCGCCGGGGCGGGGGTGGAGCCCTCGGACGTCTCCGGCCTGGTCAAGCAGTTCGACGCGATGGCCGCGTTCGTCAAGCAGATGTCCCAGATGAGCATGCTCGACAAGCTCAAGGCCATGACCGGCCTGGGTCGCGCCGCGGCGCTGAACCCGGCGGCCAAGCTGATGTCCCCGAAGGTGGGCACCGGCAAGCGGCTCTCCCCCAAGGAGCGCGAGAAGCTCAAGAAGCAGCGCGAGAAGGAAGACCGGAAGCGTCGCCGCGAGGAGCGCGACGCCCGCGGCCAGTCCGCCGGGGGCTGATCCCGCCGCCCCCCCGGGCCGACCGGGCCGAACCGAACACGCCGAGAGCACCCCACGCCCCGGCCCGCCCCCGCCGTAACCGGGCGCGGCGGCCCCCGGGGCCTTTCCCGCAGGATTCTGGATCGCCCCCGCCCGCGTCGTCGCCGGTCGTCCCGGCGGGGCCCGCGCGTGGGCCCTGGAAGACGAAGAGACGAGAGGAGACCGCGAGTGGTCCGCATCCGGATGAAGTCGCTGGGACGTCGGCACAGGCCCTTCTACAGGATCTGCGCCATGGACGCCCGCACCCCCCGCGACGGCCGCGCCATCGAGGAGCTCGGGCACTACGACCCGATGTCCCGCAACCCCGAGACGCAGACGGTCCTGAACGCCGACCGGATCCGCTACTGGCTGAGCGTCGGGGCGCAGCCGTCGGACAAGGTGGCCGCGATCCTGCGCAGGCACAAGGTGACGAAGCCGGCCCCCGGCGAGCCGTGGGAGCTGCCGAAGCCCCCCGCCGCCGAGACCCCGGCCGCCGCGCCCGCGCCGGCCGCCGAGGCCCCGGCCGCGCCGACGGCCTCCTGACCCCCGGGGACGGTCGGCCATGACACCCGCGCAGCCGCCGCTGCGGATCGACGTCCTCACGCTCTTCCCCGGCCTCTTCGCCGGGTTCCTGAGCGAGAGCATCGTCGGCCGGGCGCTCGCCAAGGGGCTCGTCGCGGTCCACACGTGGGACATGCGCGACTGGGCCGAGGGGCGGCACAAGCAGGTGGACGACCGACCGTTCGGGGGGGGCCCGGGGATGGTGCTGATGGCGCCCCCCGTCGTCGCCGCCGCCGAGGCCGTCCTCGCCGCCGCCGAGCCGCCCGGAGGCCTGATCGTCCTGTCCCCCCAGGGGCCCAGGTTCGACCAGGCGAAGGCCGCGGAGCTGGCCGGTCGGGGGCGTTTCACGCTGGTCTGCGGGAGGTACGAGGGGTTCGACGAGCGGATCATCGAGATCCTCCGGCCCGAGTTGCTGTCGGTGGGGGACTTCGTCCTCTCCGGCGGCGAGCCGGCCGCGATGGTCGTGATCGACGCGGTGGCCCGGCTGGTCCCCGGGGTCCTCGGCGACGCCGAGAGCGCCCTGGACGAGTCGTTCGGGCCCGACGGCGGCCTCGAATACCCCCACTACACCCGGCCCCGCGAGTATCGCGGCCTGACCGTCCCGGAAGTCCTGCTCGGCGGCGACCACGCGGCCATCGCCCGCTGGCGCCGAGAACACCGCCGCTGAGGCGGAGCCCCCGCGACCCGAACATTCCACCTTCACGCACGTAGAACATCGGCCCGCCGGATGGGCCGCTCGAAAGGTCCCCACCAATGATCAATCGGTTCCTCGCCGCCGTCGAGCAGAGCAGCATGAAGGAGAAGCTGCCGAAGTTCGAGATCGGCGACACGGTCGACGTCCACGTCCGCATCCTGGAAGGCGACAAGGAGCGCGTCCAGATCTTCAACGGCGTCGTCATCGCCCGGTCCGGCAGCGGCACCCGCGAGATGTTCGTCGTCCGTCGCATCGTCCAGGGCGAGGGCGTGGAGCGCAAGTTCCCGATCCACTCCCCCCGGATCGCCGACGTGACGGTCAAGCGCTCCGGCAAGGTCCGCCGGGCCAAGCTGTACTACCTGCGCGAGCGGACCGGCAAGGCCGTCCGCCTCAAGGAGCGGTTCACCACCGGCGCCGCGCTGGACGAGGCGAAGGCCGCCAAGGCCGAGCGCCGGGCCGCCAAGATCGCCACGAGGAAGGCCAAGGCCGAAGCCAAGGCCGAGGCCAAGGCCAACGCCGGCAAGTGACCCCCGCGCCGCGACGCCCCGCCCGGGCGTCG
>NZ_JBBCIR010000119.1:0-48993 GCF_037189885.1 Paludisphaera sp. | reverse complement strand
TTCGGCCACCTTCTCCCACGAGGGGAGAAGGGGGGGGCGCGTCCGTGGAGCCGTCGACGAGACGGCGGCGGGTCGTCAGCCCGGAAGGAGCGGGGACGGATATCGGGCCGAAGACCCTCCCTGTCGCGGCGCGGGGGCGCGGTCCCTTTCAGGGGCCGTCGCCCCTGACTGCTTCCGAAAGGTCAAAGAGCGCCGCCATCGAACGCCCCCATGATCCCCCGGGGGTGGGGCGGGATTTCATGAAACCTGGTTAACGCGAAAAAACGATCGGGGTTGCTGCGGGGCGGGGATCGGCTATCCTGCCGGGCGCGAGAATCCGCGAGCCCCCTCGGCCCGTTCGGGCGGGGGGGCTGTGTGACGCTCCGGGCCGGCCGAGCATGTCTCGTGAGGCGGCCGACGACCGGGGCGGACCCGATCGGTCGCGACCCGTCGCGTCCGGCCCGAGCGGCCGGGCGCCGGCCGGGCGCGCCGGGGGTGGGCTCTCCAAGGATGGAGACGGAAGCCATGAGAAGAACATTGCTCGCGGCGGCGCTGGCCGGGCTGGCGGTCGGCGGCTGCGCGCACTCGAAGTCGGCGCGACCCCCCGAGATCGAGGGGGGTCCGGTCGGCATGGAGCCGACGCCGTCGATCTACGACACGATCAACCGAGGCACCAGCCCCTCGGTGGCGAAGTCGACGCTGCCCGACCCCGCCAACCCGAACTGGTCCGGCGCGCCCCTGATCGCCACCCGGCCCGAGACGGGCCTGGCCCCCCGGGCCGCCGCCGATCCCAACGCCGCCCCGGCCGCCGCCCGCGCCGCCGCCCCGGCCCAGGCCCAGGCTCCGGTCCAGGCCCAGGCCGCCCCGACGACTCGCTGGAGCGAGCCCCCCCAGGAACTGCCCGCCGACGCGACCGCCGCTCAGCGGGTCGCGATGGAGCCCGACCTGGACGACGACGAGCACGCGCTGCCGCCGGCCGTCGAGGCCGATCCCGACGAGGCGTTGCCCACGCTCCCCGACGTCGCCCCCGCCCCGGCCCCCGCGCCCACCCGGCCCCAGGCCGCGCCGGCGGTCGAGATGGAGGACGACCCGCTGCTCGGCCCCAACCCGGACCTGATGCCGGCGATGGAGCCGTCGCCCCCCGCCGAGGAGGATCCGCCGCTCGGCTTCGACCCCGACCCGAGGCCGGCGACCGAGCCGTCGCCCCCCGCCGATCCGGCCGTCGCCGAACCGGCCCCCGCCAAACCCGCCTCGCCCAAGCCGGCCCCTCCTCTGGAGGCGGCGCCCGACGAGGACGAGGAGGAACCCCTCCCGCCGCTGGAGGCGGCCCCCTCGGCGTCCGCCGACTCGGCCCCCGCGCCTCGCGTCGACGCGATGGTCCGCCAGGTCTCGACCACGTCGGCCCCCACGGGGGCCGACGTCGACGACTCGGGCTGGAAGCAGGCCGGGATGGCCGCCGCCCGGGTCGGCGACGAGGTCGTCACGCTCGGCGAGCTGCGGACGGCGGTGAAGGAGGCCGTCCAGCGGCAGGGCGGGAAGGTGAGCGAGCTGTCGCGCGAGGAGCTGAACTACGTCGCCCAGAACGTCCTCGCGACGCTGATCGACCGCACGCTGATGGTCCAGGAGGCCAAGCACAAGCTCAAGAACGACGAGAAGCAGCTCCTCAGGCTCCAGGAGGCCGCCGACGGCTACTGGCGCGAATACGAGCTTCCCCCCCTGCTCCGCCAGCACTACGTCCAGGACGAGCACCAGCTCAGGCGCAAGTTCGAGCGGGAGGGACGCTCGCTGCCGGAGCTCCAGTCGAACTTCCGTCAGGAGTTCGTCGCCCACTCCTTCATGATGCAGATGATCGGCGACCGGGTCGACGTCGGCCTGCCGGAGATGCTGAAGTATTACGAGGAGCACAAAAACGACGAGCGGAACCACCGCCAGCCGGCGATCATCTGGCGCGAGATCCTCGTCGACAAGACCAGGCACGCCACCCCCGCCGAGGCCCGCGCCAAGGCCGACGCCCTGCTCGCCCGCGTCCGGCGCGGCGAGGACTTCGCGGCCGTCGCCGCGGCCGAGAGCGAGGCCCCCGCGCTGATCAAGGCGGCCGGCGGGCTCATGGAGACGGCCCCCGGCGGATACGTCGTGGCCGCGGTCAACCGGGCCATCGAGGCCCTGCCGCTGGACACCGTGAGCGACGTCGTCGAGGGCCCCGACAGCTTCCACGTCCTCCGGGTCGAGGCCCGACGCCCCGGCGGCCCCGCCTCGTTCGCCGAGCTGCAAGACTCCATCCGCGCGGCGCTCCGCGAGCGGAAGACGCAGGAGCAACGGCGCCTCCTCCTGGCCTCGCTCCGCAAGAAGACCATCGTCACCACCATCTTCGACGGCACCGCCAGCGACCCCAACCACGTCTCGCGCTGATTCCGCCCCCTCCGGTCGACGTTGCCTCGACCGCCCTCCCCGGTTATCCTCTCCCCGGACCCACCCGGCCGAGGGGAGCCCCATGGACCCGCCCAATCCCTTCCGCTACCGCCCGGTCTGCTCCGAGCCCGGATGCGAGGAGACGGCCGTTTACAAGGTGGCCGCCTACTGGAGCGACGGCTCCCACCACGAGCTGAAGAACTACGGCCTGGCCTGCCCGGCGCATCGCGACTCCCGACTGGACCGCGCGCGCAAGAACCGCGACGCCCTGAAGCTAGGGCCCGGCGAGACCGTGGGGGACGTCCGCCTGTTCGTCCTCGACCCCAGCCGTCGCGACACCGAGCAGGAGAGCGTCGCCGACGCCCCGGCCCCGACCACCCCGCCCCCCTCGGGCCCGACGCCCGACTCGCCGTGACGGAACACGGAGGCACCCAAGGATGACCCCGAAGGCACCATCGTCGCGGGCCCTGGCGCTCGCCCTGACGCTCGCGTTCCTCGCGCCGGCCGTTGCGCCGGCCGACGAGTCGCCGCTGGGCGCGGTCCGGCTCCCGAAGGAGTGGCAGGACAAGTTCTGGGCCGCCCCCCAGGCGGAGGCGCTCCTGAAGCTCTCCCCCAAGGAGGCCGCCGACCTCGTCCCCAAGCAGGCCGGGATCCGCTTCTGCGGCTGCCCCGCCTGCGGGATCGACGAGCGCGAGGAGCCCCTCTCCTGGTCGATCGACAAGCCGAAGGTCGTCGTCTGCCGCGAGTGCAAGGGGGAGTTCCCCGGCGGCGGCTTCCCCGCCGCCCCGACCACCGAGAACGTCGAGGTGAGGCGCGGGGTGTGGCACCTGTACCCCTACCACGCCGCCGTCCCCGAGAAGGCCCATTACCCCGAGGAGCGGCTGTACCTCGCCGCCAAGGTGGACTACGAGGCCCGCGCGTACCTGTCCAAGGCGGCCCTCTACGCGGCCGTCCGCTGGCACGACGAGGAGCCCGCGAAGCGCGACCCGAAGCTGGCCCAGCTGGCCGCGACGCTCCTCCTCCGGTTCGCCCAGGTCTACCCGGACTACGCGATGCGCACCGACCAGCCCGGCCAGACCAAGCAGCTCATGCCGGCGAAGGTGCCGCCGCCGTACCGCCACGCCTACCAGACCGCCAAGTGGGAATGGAACGGCAGCCTGGAAACGCCGATGAACCTGGTGCTGGCGTACAGCCTCCTGCGCGACGGCGCCGACTGGGACGAGGTCGGCAAGCTCCTGGGGGACGAGCACCCGAGGCATACCATCGAGAACGACCTGCTGCTCGCCTCGGCCGAGCTGGCCTCGCGCCAGCCCGACGACTACACGGAGGACTCGCTGGTCGTCTACCGGGGCATGCTCAGCGTGGGCCGGCTGATCGGGAACCGGATCCTGGTCCACGAGGCCGGCGCCCGGCTGGAGGAGTTTTCCCGGCGCGCGTTCTATTACGACGGCTTCTGGCGGGGCGCCGACGTGCTTGGGCATCGCCGGGTGCTGGGGATGCTCGACGGCTGGATCGACGGCCTGCTCGAACGGCCGGCGACGTCGGCGGGCGACCGCCCCGTCGTGCCGATGCTGGACCTCGCCCGCGCGGCGGCCTCGGCCGTCCCGTCGCGGCCCGTCGACCCCGAGATCCGGCTCGCCTCCTGGCCCGTCGAGAAGCCCGACGAGGGCCCCCGCCGCCCGATGCTCCTGGGGGGCGCGGGGCTGGCCCTGCTCTCGGTCGGCCGCGACGACCAATCGCTGGACGTGGAGGTGCGGGGCCGCGACGGCCTGACCGACAGGCGCGGTCGCCGGCTGGCGTTCCGGCTGAGCGTCGGCGGCGTCCCCCTGCTCGACGACCTGGACGAGCGGCCCGCCACGGCCAACGGCTGGGATCTCGCCACCGCCAGCCACAACACGGTCGTGGTCGACGGCCTGAATCAGCGCGAGTCCCCGCAGGCGGCCCGGATCCCGACCCCCTCCAGCGACTTCCTGTTCTTCTCGCCGGACGCCGACCTCCAGGTCGTCACGGCGGCCGACCGCCACGCCTACCCCGTCTCCACGAAGCTCTACCGCCAGACCTTCGCGGTCTCCGGCTGGGGGCCGCGGCGGTACGCGGTGTCGGTCTTCGAGGTGGAGGGGGGGCTCCAGCACGACCAGATCTTCCACTCCGCCCCCGGGTCGGGGAGCGAATGGAAGCCGCTGCTGGCGACCGCGCCGGCCGTCGGCAGCCTGCTGCCGCCGTCGATCACCTTCCTGCCGACCGCCCGCCCCGAGGACGGCCGCTGGTTCGTGCAGGCCTACGGCGAGTTCAAGCCCAGGCTCCGCGCGTCGCTCGACGGGCCGTCGCGCGTGGACCTGGCCCCGCGCGGGGGGGGGACGCCGTCGCTGCGGCTCCACCTGCTGGGGGCGTCCCCCGCGACCCTGATCGCGGCCGACTCGTCCGACGCCCCGGCCGTCGCCGGCGGCCCGCCGAACCCGGCCGCGCCGCGGTCGAGCCTGATCGTCCGCCGCCGCTCCCAGTCGGGCGCGAACCTCGCGTCGCTCTTCGTCACCCTGTTCGAGCCGATGCGGGACGGCCTGGCCCCGCTGGACCGGGTCGGCCGGGTGGAGACGACGGCCGACGCCGTGGTGATCGCGGTCGAGGCCCCGGAAGGCACCGAGCACCTGGTCTTCAACCGGAAGGCCGGCGCGGTGATCCGGGCCCAGCTCGCCAACGGCCGGGGGGTGGAGACCGACGGCCTGCTCGTCCGGGTCCGCGGCGACGACGTGACGCTGGTCGGCGGCACCTACGCCGAGGCGTCCGGCATGCTGGTCTCCCAGCCGAGCGTCCGGGGGACGATCGTCGCCGCCGGCCGCTCGCCGGGCGAGGGCTCGCGGGGGTATTTCGTGACCCCCGAGGAACTCCCCGAGGGCCTGGCCGTCGCCGGCCGGGCGCTGTTCGTCCAGCACGGCGACGGGACCACCCGCGCCTGGACGCTAGCCGCCGCCGAGCCGACCGCCGAGGGGACGCGGCTCCACGTCCGCGAGGAGCCCGGATTCCTCGTCGACGAGGCGACCGGGGCGGCCGAATATTACCAGTTCCCGATGGCCGCCGCGCCCGGCCCGCACCGCTTCCGGCTGGCCCTCTCGACCCGGGGACGCACCCCGACGCGGGGGGTCGCGGCGGTCCCCCCGGCGCGACGGGCGGCCGGGGCGAATTGACCTGACGACGGCTCGCGGCCTACCATGGGTGGGGACCGGCCCCCGCCGGGGCTCGGGCGCGAGCGCTCGCCCGACCCGGTGTCGCGCCGGGGCGACTTCGAAGAGGACGTGGACGATGACGCAGATCGAACAGGCTCGCCAGGGCGTCGTGACCCCGCAGATGGAGCACGTCGCCCGCCGCGAGGGGGTGGAGCCCGAGACCATCCGTTCCGAGGTCGCCCGCGGGCGCATGGTCATCCCGGCCAACACGGTCCACCTCGGGCTCGGCCTGGAGCCGATGGCGATCGGCATCGCGGCCAAGTGCAAGATCAACGCCAACATCGGCAACTCGGCCGTCACCTCGAACATCGAGAACGAGCTGGCCAAACTCCGGATGGCCGTCGAGCTGGGCGCCGACACGGTGATGGACCTCTCCACCGGCGGCAACATCGACGCCATCCGCCGGGCGATCATCGAGGCCAGCCCGGTCCCCATCGGTACCGTGCCGATGTACCAGGCCGTCCAGCAGGTGAAGAAGGTCGAGGACCTCACCGAGGAGGACCTGCTCGCCAACATCGAGCACCAGGCGATGCAGGGGGTCGACTACATGACCCTGCACATCGGCATCCTCCGCGACCACATCCCGCTGACCGCCCACCGGATCACGGGGATCGTCTCGCGCGGCGGGGCGCTGATGGCCCAGTGGATGATGGCCCACAACCGCGAGAACCCGCTCTACACGCGGTTCGACGACATCTGCGACATCATGCGCAAGTATGACGTCACGTTCAGCCTGGGGGACAGCCTCCGCCCCGGCTGCATCGCCGACGCCTCCGACGCCGCCCAGTTCGCCGAGCTGAAGACGCTGGGCGAGCTGACCCGCCGGGCCTGGGCCCGCGGCTGCCAGGTCATGGTGGAGGGCCCCGGGCACGTCCCGATGGACCAGATCGCCATGAACATGGAGAAGCAGGCCGTCGAGTGCGACGAGGCCCCCTTCTACGTCCTCGGCCCGCTCGTCACCGACATCGCCCCGGGATATGATCACATCTCCTCGGCCATCGGCGCGGCGCTCGCCGGCTGGCACGGCGCCAGCATGCTCTGCTACGTCACCCCCAAGGAGCACCTGGGGCTGCCGGAGGTCGAGGACGTGCGCCAGGGGGTGATCGCCTACAAGATCGCCGCCCACGCCGCCGACCTGGCCCGCCACCGCCCCGGCGCCCGCGACCGCGACGACGCCATCTCCCGCGCCCGCTACCGCTTCGATTGGGAGGAGCAGTTCCGCCTCTCGCTCGACCCCGAGACCGCGCGCCGGATGCACGACGAGACGCTGCCGCAGGACGCCTTCAAGACGGCCGCCTTCTGCTCCATGTGCGGGCCCAAGTTCTGCTCCATGCGGATCTCCGAGGACATCCGCAAGCACGCCGAGGCCACGGCGTCGCTCGTCCAACTCCAGCCCGTCCCCTCCGGTTCTTGATCGGGGCCGACGGCTCGCGGACAATGCGCGGAAACGATCGAGGGGCCGGCGCGGCCTGAAAGCCCGCCGGCCCCTCGCCTCGCGTCCTCGCCCCGGCCATGGGCCGGAAGGTCCCGCGCATGAGCCGTCTCCGTGGCCTGCTGCTCGTCGCGCCCGCCCTGCTCTGCCTCGGGACGGCCCGCGGCGACGAGCCCCATCGGTTCCCGACCGGCGTGAGCGCCGACGGCCGCCATCTGACGGCCGACGACGGCGAGCCCTTCTTCTACCTGGGCGACACCGCCTGGGAATTGTTCCACCGCTGCGATCGCGAGGAGGCCGAACGCTACCTCGCCGATCGCGCGGGCAAGGGCTTCACGGTGATCCAGGCCGTCGCGCTCGCCGAGGTGGACGGGCACTCGGTCCCCAACGCCCAAGGCCACCTGCCGCTCGTCGACCTGGACCCCGCCCGGCCGGCGGTCGCGGACGGGCCCGGCAACGACTACTGGGACCACGTCGACTTCATCGTCGACCGCGCCAACGCGCTGGGGCTGACCATCGGCCTGCTGCCGACCTGGGGACGCTACTGGCACGACCCGGTCAAGGACGGCAAGCCCCTGTTCGACGCCGCCAACGCCGAGAAGTACGGCGAATGGATCGGCGCGCGCTACGGAGCGAAGGGGGTGATCTGGATCCTGGGGGGCGACCGGAACGTCGAGGACGACGGCCAGAAGGCGATCATCGACGCGATGGCCCGGGGGATCAAGAAGGGGGACGGCGGCAAGCGCCTGATGACCTTCCACCCCAGGGGGGGCCAGGGGTCGTCGAAGTGGTTCCACGGCGCGGACTGGCTCTCGTTCAACATGCGGCAGAACGGCCACAACGCCGACTACACCGGGGCCTATGAGAACACGAGGCCGGATTTCGACCTCTCGCCTCCCAAGCCGGTGATCGACGGCGAGCCGCTGTACGAGGCCCACCCGATCGCGTTTCACGCGGAACGCAACGGGCACTCCGTCGCCGCCGACGTCCGCCGGCCGTTCTACTGGGACGTCTTCTCGGGCGCGTGCGGGCACACCTACGGCCACCACTCGGTCTGGCAGATGTGGAAGCCGGGCCGCGACCCGATCAACAACCCGCTCCTCCCCTGGACGGACGCCCTCGACGACCCGGGGGCGGGGCAGATGCGGCACGGCCGTCGGCTGATCGAATCGCGTCCCATGGCCACGCGCGTCCCCGACGACTCGATCATCGTCGTCGACCGCGTGAAGACCGCCGTCCCCGGCGCGGGGCGGTATCGCTTCGTCGCCACCCGCGACCGCGACGGCTCGTACGCCATGGTCTACGCCCCCATCGGCCGGGCATTCTCGGTCCGCGTCCAGGACGCCGTGAAGGCAAAGAAGGTGCGCGCCTGGTGGTTCGACCCGCGAAACGGCCACGCCGAGGCGATCGGCGAGTTCGCCAACGAGAGGGAGCGTCGCTTCGTCCCCCCCGCCCCGGGCGAGGCGCTCGACTGGGTGCTCGTCCTCGACGACGCCTCGAAGGACTACCCCCCGCCGGGGCGCGTCCCGCCCGCCCGCTGAATGGCCGTCGAGGCCGAGCGGGATGCGTCGGCTTCGCGCGCGAGGATCATGCGGCGATTGGATCCCCTTTCGTCGATGTAGCAGGCCAAGTGACCGGGGATGCAACTCAGGATCGTGCCCCATCCGCCGGCCTCGGCGAGGTCGACGGCCTCCGCGAGCGGCATTTCCCGTCCGTCGATGTCGGCGACGGCGGAGATGACGTGGCATCCGGCAGGGGCGGCGTGGGATCGCAGCAAGGCCGCGACGTCCATGTACGGGATCGGCCTCGCGAAATGTTCGTCGAGGTCCCGGCAATGGTTCAGGCGGTCGAGGAAGCCCGACCGCCGCTTCGGGTCGCCCAGCGATTCGAGCCAACGGGGGCGTCTCGGCGCAAGGATAAACGAGCGGACCACGGCCACTTCATGCGGGTGCATCGGAGAGCCTCCGGGTTCGCGTGCCGCCCGGTACCCGTCACCCCCGCTTGCCCGTCACCAGGCGGCCCACGCCCGAGGCGATCTGGCCGATCACGGCCCAGGCCATGACGAAGGGAGTGCTGGGGTGGCGGAAGACGGTGGGGAGGTTGCGTTCGAAGATGAAGTGGCCGGCCCACATGATGGCGTAGGAGAGGCAGAACAGGCCCAGCGACCACCAGGGGCGGAACGGGACGAGGATCACGGCCAGCGCCATGATCGGCCATCCCACGCCGACGTGGAGGAAGTGGTTGACCGGGTTCTGGTGGTCCTCGCGGTACTTGGACCGCATCTTGTCCAGCCGGCCGGGGGCCTGGGTCGTGGTCGCGCTTTCCATGGGACGGGCCTCGATCAGTTCGCCTTCGGGGCGGCGGGAGGGTCGACCGTGATCCCCTGGTGGACCTTCGGGTCGGTGTAGGTGTCGAGCCCCTTGTGGAGCACCTTGGGCCAGTAGGTCGCGAAGTTGAACTCCGGCGAGTTGTCCTCGTCGTGGCACCGGATGCACAGGCGGTTCCGGTCGGCCTGCTCGGCGGTCAGCTTCAGGGCGTTGCGGAACTCCATGTCGTCGGGCGCGGCGATGTGCTTCGATGCCGGGCCGTGGCAGTTCTCGCACTGGTTCCCCTTCAGGGCGGGGGTGGCCTCGGCGGAGACCCAGCCGGAATTGTACTCGAAGCCCGTCGTGTGACAGGCGATGCATTCGGCGTCGAAGTTGACGTCGGGCTTGGGGTCGTGCAGGAGCGAGTCGTACGCCTTCGCGTGCCCCGTGCTCGCCCACTTGAGGTAGGTGTTCGGGTGGCAGGTCTGGCACGACTCGGCCCCGACGAACTTCGCGCCCGACGCGCCGCCGACGAAGTCCCGGCGCGGGAAGTTCTCGACGGTGCCGATCCCCTTCAGCAGGCCGCGGTACTCGTCCTCGATGATCTTCTTCACCGACAGGTCCCGGCCGTCGAACCGCTCGGTCAGGGCGACCCGCTGGTACTTCGGGGCCGAGCCGTCGAAGAAGCCGACCGCGCCGACGTACTTCCCGCGGCGGCCGACGTTCACGATCATCGTCTTGCCGTCGTTCGCGGTCTTGGGGTCGGCCTCGGGGTCCGGGGCCTCGGACTTGGAGACGACGACGTCGAACCCTGGGAACGCCTCGGCCAGCCGGAGCGCCTCCTGGGGGGGGGCCTGCACCATCAAGACCTGGTAGTCGCTCTTGCCTTCGAGCTCCTTGAGGATGCCCGGCAGCACGTCCTCGTAGCGCTTCACCTCGGGGATGAGGGCCTCGCGGTCGGGGTCGGAGAGCTTCGCGATCGCTTCGGGGTCGACCACGGCGGTCACGCCCAGCTTGACCGGGCCGGCCTCCACCACGACGGAGGGGACGATGATCTCGTCGAAGCCCGGCGCGGCGACGAGGTTGGCGGAGAGGAGTTTCGTCGTCCCCTCCTGGCTGTTCAGGAACTGGGCGAACGCCTCGGCGACGCCCACCTTGAAGTCGTCGGCGCCCAGGGCGATCGCGTCGTACGGGAACGCGGAGAGGGCCTTGAGCGCGATGCCGAACTTGATCTTGGCCTGCTCGAAGCCGCCGAGCGCGGACGTGGGGTCCTTGGTGAGGCTCCCCAGGTCGATCATGGCGACGTGGTGCCCCTGCCCCTTGAGCTTCTCGACGAAGTCCTGCCGGCGGATGAGGCCGCCGAGCTGGCCCATGGCGCAGCCGCAGGGCTCCAGGTAGCCGTCCATCTCGCCGGAGACGACGAGGACGGCCTTCGGGTCGGTCCATCGGGACAGGAGCTTGCCAGAGCCCTTCGCCTCGCCGCCCGCGGCGTCGTCCGAGGGGGACGCGGGCGTGGGGGCGGGGGACGGGGCCGGCGTGGGGGCGGGTTGGGGCTCGGGGGCGGGCCGGCCGCAACCGACGTAGCCGAGCAGGGCGGCGGCCGTCGCCACCGCGACGACCGACCGATAGGGGGATCGGGCCGACATCGTTCCTCCTTGAGGCTTCCGTCCCGCTCCGGCCGGGGCGCGCGACTTGACGGCGCCCACGAGGCCGGGCCGAAGGTCGGAGTCTATCCGTCCCGTCGCGGGCCGATAAGGTCAATCCTCCGGCCCGCGCGGGGGGATCGGGTCGTCACTTGCCGACGAGGAAGCTGACGGGGATTTTCAGCTCGCCCGCGTTGGGCAGGTCGGTCTTGAGCACGACCAGGCCGTCGACGAGCCCCGCCGGGGTCCCCTTGGGGACGGACACCCGGGCTCGGTAGCGGCCCTTGACGTCGGTGGGCTCGACGGCGACCTCGAGCTTGTCGGGCTTCGAGGCGACGGTGAAGTTCGCCTCCTCGCCGCCTCGGACGTTCAGCAGGACTTCAGCCCCGCCCCCCTCGGCGCTCTTGACGGTGACCATGCGGATCCGGTCGGGCGAGACGCTGACCGGGCCGGCGACCACGCCCACCACCATCACCTTGACCTCGGGCCGGTGGGGGTGGTCGGTGTGGACGACGATCTCCTCGCGCATCTGGCCGAGCGGGAAGCCCGGCTTCACCTCGACGTTCACCTTCCAGCCCGCCTTGAGCTGGCCGCTGGCCAGCTCCGACTCGGACATCGGCTCGACGGAGGTCGAGAGGAACTCGGGCTTGGAGTTGTTGATCTCGGTGATCTTGGTCTCGGGCCGGTCGGGGGAGTAGAGGGCGAAGAAGACCCCCTTGGGGTCGTCGCTGTCGACGACGTTCAGGTCGATGGTCTCGCCCGGGATGAGGATCACCGGCGGGTTCACCTTGCCGTGGACGAACAGCGGGAAGGTGGGATGCTCGGGGTCGTTGGTCTCGATGTTGGCGCCCTTGTGGAAGTCGCCGACGGTCTGGTTGGTCTGGTATTCCAGCTCGATCTCGGTGGACTCGCCGGGCTTGAGCGTCAGCTTGTCGCCGTCCTTGTCGAGCTTGGCGACCGTGCACATGCAGGTGGACGTCCCCTTCCAGACCAGGAGGTCGGCGTCCCCTTCGTTGGTGAGCTTCCAGGCGTGCCGGCCGGTCTCCTGCTGGCCGATCTCGCCGAATTGGTGCGTCAGCTCCCCCTCGATGACCGCCCTGGGCCGGGGGCCGACCACCTTGGAGGCGACGGGCTGGCTGAAGGGGCTCGTCGTGGTGCTCGCGGAGTCCAGGAGCACGACCGAGCCGGCCGCGATCAGGACCACGACGACGGCCAGGATCACCCACCGCAACATGTTGAGGAATCTCCAGATGAGGACGACCGGCGGGGCAACGGCCGGCGCGGGGGCACCTCGCCGCCATGACGGATGCGATTGCTACGACCGCGACCCGAGGAGCGTTCGCGCGACGTGGAGGTTCATCTTAAAAGCCGCCGAAACCCGCGGTCAAGCGGGCCGACCGGGCGGTCGGCCCCGAAACGTTCGCGGCGATGTCGCGTATGGGGAGGCGAGGGAGGTCGCCGGAGATCCCCTGCGCGCGAGCACGCGCCTGGAATCCGAGACGCCGGATCGTGCCGCGGCGGGCCATCTTGCGTATCCTTGATTGAATCGCGGGCGGCTCGTCGGTCGGGCCGGGGGCGCGGGCGGGTTGGCCGAGGGTTCACATGGCCGAAGCGAGATCGACCAGCCTGGAGCCCTATCGGTTCCGGATCGGCAGCTACGGCGTCCTCCACCCGCTGGGGTCGGGGGGGATGAGCTCGGTCTACCGCGCAGTCCACCTGGAGACCGGGCACGAGGTCGCGCTGAAGGTCCTGCCGACCGACAAGGCGCGGAACGAGACGATCCTCAAGCGGTTCGTCGCCGAGGCCCGCAGCGCCGCGGACCTCCAGCACCCCAGCATCGTCCAGATCTTCGACCGGGGCAGCGACGACGGGCGCTTCTACCTGGTGCTGGAGTACGTCCCGGGGTGCGACCTGCACGACTACGTCCAGCAGCAGGGCCCGCTCGACCTCGACGAGGCGGTGGGGCTGATCGTCGAGGTGGCGCGCGGGCTGGACTACGCGGCGTCCCGAGGCGTGATCCACCGCGACGTGAAGCCGTCGAACATCCTGCGGACGCCCGAGGGGGAGGCGAAGATCATCGACCTGGGCCTGGCCCTGCGCCCCGAGGCCGAGGACGAGCGCGTCACCCGCGAGGGGACGACCGTCGGCACGGTCGACTACATGGCGCCGGAGCAGGCTCGCGACAGCCGGGCGACCAGCTTCCAGAGCGACATCTACTCCCTGGGCTGCACGCTCCACTACCTGCTGACGGGCCTCCCCCCCTTCCCCGGCGGCGACATCACCGAGAAGCTGACCCGTCACGCGCGCGCCCCGGTGCCCGATGTCCTGGCCGCGCGGCCCGACCTCCCCCCCGGGCTCGGCGTGGTCCTGCGCAAGATGATGGCCAAGAAGCCGGAGGACCGCCACGCGAGCTATCGCGAGCTGATCTCGGCCCTCCAGGGGATCGGCGCCCCGGACGCGTCGAGCGTCGCGCTGGTCCCGATCGACGAGGAGCGGAGCGGCGGGCCCACGCGCGGCCGGCCCCTGCCGCCGGCGGCCGTCGGCCCCCCGATGCCGGAGATCTCCCTCGCCACGCTCGCGGACCATCTTTTGGAGGAAGAGCCCGCGCCCCCCCGGCCGCTCGCCCCGGCCGGGGGGGTCGCCCGCTCATTCGCGCCCGCGCCCATGTCGCGGCGAGGGTGGTCGGACGTGCCCGAGGACGCGTGGATCTGGCGTTGCGTCATCATCGGGGCGATCGTGATCGTGGCGGTTATCGGCCTGGACCTGATCATCCGGCCGTTCCCCACCTTCGATCCGGTGCCCGACGTCCCCAAGCCGGCGCGCCCGGCGCAGCCCCCCCCGCCCCGTCCCGATCCGGGCGCGGCGCCCAGCCCCGCGCCGGAACCGGACGGGCCGGTCGCCGCGCCCGCCGCGGCGACGGAGCCGGCCGCGGCGTGGCGGGAGCCCGCGGACTCGCCGACTCATCGCGTGCCGAGGAAAGAGTACGCGCCGGGGATCCTGGCCGCCTACCTCCCCCCCTGGGCTCGCGAGCCGATCCCGCTGGAGGTGGATGGCCCCCGGACGGTGGTCCGGCGCGCCCCGGACGACCGCGACGCCGGGGCCGTCTCGACGCTCCGCCAGGCGCTGGACGTCCCCCGCGGCGTGGTCGAGATCGCGGACGTCGGGCCGTTCACGCTCGGCGACACGCGGATCCCCGGCGAGGCCCGCATCATCCGCTCGCGGCCCGGCTACCGCGCCGTCGTTCGGATCGAGGGGGCGCGGGACGAGGCGGTGCGCTCGCTGCCGGGGGTCTTCAACCTGGAGGGCCGGAGCCTGATCCTGGAGTCGCTGGACATCGTCGTGAACGTGCGCGACCTGGGGATCAACCAGGACGCCTTGTTCCGCCTGGCCGGCGGCGACCTGACCCTGCGGGATTGCACCGTCACGATCTACAACCCCCTCAAGGCCCCGTTCGCGTTCCTCCGCTCCGACGGGGGCGCGTCGCGGACCTCGCGGGTCCGCCTGGAGGACTGCCTGATCCGGGGGGACGTCTCGACGCTGCTGGAGCTGGGGGCGGGCCGGGCGGAGGTCGTGGCCCTGCGGTCGGTGCTGGCGTCCGACGGGGCGATCGCGCGGACGCTGGACGCCTTGCCGCAGCCGCGGCACGCGCTGTCGCTGGTGGGCTCGGCGCTGGCGTGCCGGGGGCCGATGATCGACCTGGCGGGGGGGCCGAAATCGGACGCGACCTCGCAACGGCTGGCGGTGAAGGCGTTCGACACGGTGTTCGGCCGGATCGGCGGGCCGGGGATCGCCAGCCTGATCCATAGCGATACCCCCTCGGCCGCGCTGGACCAGCAGCTCGACTGGACCGGGGCCGGCAACCTGTTCGCCGGCTGGCTGGGCTTCTACTCGACCGGGCCAGACCACGAGGTCCGCTCGCGCGCGCTGGCCGCGTTCCGTTCCACGTGGAACGGGGAATCGGAGTCGTCGCGCGAGGCCCCGGCGGAATGGCCGGCGACGCCGTGGATCGCCGAGATCGCGCCGTCCGCGCTCCGGCCGGTCGCCGCCGGCTGGGAGGGGCTCCTCGACGGGGTCGCCGAACCGCGGTCGTACCTGAAGTCGCGGACGCTGTTCGGCTTCGCCCCCCCCGCCGCCCCGACGATCGCCGCGCCGCGAGGCCCCGCCGAGACCATCGGCGAGTTGACCTTCGACGCCGACGCGCCGGGGCCCTGGGGGGGCGACCTGGGCGCGTTCCTCCGGGCCAACGCGGCCGAGCCCGACGGCCGGCTGCGCGTCCGCGTCGTCGGCTCGGGCGCGCGGCCGATCTCGCCCGTCCGGCTGGCCCGCGGCTCCACGCTCGAGATCCGCGTCGAGCAGCCCCCGCCCCCCCCCGTCGACAACCCGGGCGAGCCGGAACGCCCCCCCCTGACCTTCGAGCCCGCGCCGGACGCGACCGGCGACGCCCTGTTCATCGCGGACGGCGGCTGGCTGGCGATCACCGGGATGCGCCTCCGCGTGGAAGCGCCGACGGCGGTCGAGTCGCTGATCCTCGCGGAGGACGGCTCGCTCGCCCTCCGAGGCTGCGAGCTGTCGGTCCCGGGGGGGATGGATCGGCCGCCGGTCCTCGTCTCCTTCCGGGCACCGACGACCCGCCCGAGGCACGCCCCGCCGGACGGGAGCCCGCTCGACGGCCCCGCGGATCGCCCGGCCTGCGTCCTGGAAGGGTGCGTCCTGGCGACCACCGGCGACGCCCTCCACGCCGAGGTGGGCATGGGGGTGGTGTCCCTGTCGGGGTCCGCGATCGGGGCGCGCGGGGACGCCATCACGCTGACGCCGTCGCGGGTCGCCCGCTCTCGGTTCCTCGCGGACCTGAGGATCGACGGCTGCACGATCGCGACGGGCGCGGCCGCCGTGCGCGTGGGCGCCTGGCCGGGCGAGGCGCCGGGGCCGGATCGCCCCTGGCTCGTCGCCAGCTCCGACACGGCCTACGTCGACCTCTCCGAGCGGACGCCCAGGGAGAGCGTCCTCTGCCGGGCCGACGCCGAGGACTTCGCGCAGGGCCGGATCTTCTGGCGGCAGGACCGCGACGCCGTCGAGACCTGGGGCTTCGCGGCCGGCGGCGACGGCCCGCTGCCCAACCGCAACCGCGACGTCGTCTCCCAGTGGGTCGACCTCTGGGGGACCGACCACGTCCGCGACGTGACCGGGCCGCGTCCCGGCTCCTCCGCGCCCAGCGTCCGGCTGCTGGGGCGGCCTCGTCCCGGGCGCGTGGAGCCCTCGGACCTCCAGCTCGACCCGAACCACCCGGCGTTCCGATCCCGCCCGGACCTCGGCCCCGACCCGTCCCTTTTCGGCACCCTGGGCCCCCTGGCCCGCCGGCGCTGACGTTGAATCCGACGCGGCCCAACCCGAGCCGCGCGGATCGCTGTTCCCTCCCCCGCGCGCGGTTGCGATAATACGTCGACGCGTGCACCGAGACGGGCCGGCACCCAGGGAGGAGGCGACGTGATGACGAGGATCGAGCCGCTCGCCGCGCTGATCGTCGGGGCATCCCTCATCGCCCCCGCGTCCGTCGCGCGGGGCCAGTCGTCGGGTTCGGGCGCGACGGGGAGCGCCCCTCCGGGCGCCGGCTCGGGCGAGGACAAGGGGGGCGACCCGACCAGGGTCCCCGCGGCCGTCTCGTCGGGATGGGGACGCTGGTGGCAGCCGTACTACACCGTCCGGGGGACGCCGGACGGCCGGGTGATCCCCACGCTCCACCTCCCGTTCGGCCCCGCGCCCCCCGTCGTGATGATCGCGCCGGCGAGCCGGCCGACGCTCCCGCCCCCGCCCCCCGGCCTGGTGCGTCCGGTCCCGGCGACGGCCCCCACCAAGGTCGTGAAGAAGGCCGACCGCGAGCGGGCGGAGCTGCTGACGACCTACGGCGACCGCCTGTTCCGGGCCGGCAACCTCAAGCGGGCCGAGGAGCGCTACGAGCAGGCGGCCAGGCTCGACCCGTTCTCGGCGACGCCCCGAGCGCGGCTCTCCCAGGTGGCGCTCTCCCGCGGGCGCTACGGCGAGGCCGCCGACTTCCTGCGCGAGGCCGAGACCGCCGAGCCCGGCTGGATCGCCACGGCGCGGGACGTCCAGTCGCTCTACTCCGAGCCCGCCGACTTCGCGCGGCATGTCGCCCGGCTGGAGGCCCACCTGCACAAGGAGCCGCTCGACCGCGACGCCTGGCTGGTGCTGGGCGCCCAGTGGTTCCTGTCGCGTCGCGAGGGGCGGGGGGCCGACGTCTTCCGTCGGCTCGACGACCCCAACCGCCGGCCCGACGTCGCGCTCGCCGCGTTCCTCGAGGCCGCCCGGCTCCGCGAGCCCGATCCCGAGCCCCAGGCCCGGGGGCCCGAGCCCGGCGCCGACCCGTTCCAACCCCCCGCCGATGAGGTCCCCGCGCGACCGTGATCGAACGCTACTACGCCGCCGCGTGCCAGACCGACTTCCCCTCCCCTCGCTCGCGAGACGAGATCCCGAAGCGGGTCGACCGGATGCTGGAGATGGTCGACCACGCGGTCGTCGGCTACTCGCCGTTCTTCGACGTCCGCCTGGTCGTCTTCCCGGAGTTCGCCCACAGCCCGCCGAGGTACGCGACCGTCGACGAGCTGCGCGACAAGCTCGCCGTGCCGATCCCCAACGAGCACACCGACCGCTACGTCGCCAGGGCGCGCAAGCGCGGCGTGTATATCCAGACCGGGACGTTCCTGGAGGCCGACCCCAGGTATCCCGACGCGGTCTTCAACACGACTTGCCTGATCGGCCCGGACGGGGTCCTGGCCCGCTACCGCAAGGTGAACCCCTGGCTGCCGTGGGAGGTCCACGCCAGCCCGGCCGACCTGCCCGGCTACGACGAGCCGCTCTTCCCGGTGGTGGAGACGGAGATCGGCCGCCTGGGCGCGGCGATCTGCTACGACTGGCTGTTCCCCGAGGCCATCCGCGCCCTGGCCCTGGCCGGCGCGGAGGTGCTGATCCGGGTCTCCGCGTACATGGACCCCTGGGGGGCGACCCCGCCGATGGACTGGTGGACGCTGTTCAACCGGGCGCGGGCGGTGGAGAACCTGGCCTACGTCGTGGCGTCGAACCAGGGGGCGTCGCTGGCGAACTACCCGCCGTTCTCCTGGCCGGGGGGGAGCATGATCGTCGACTACGACGGCCGGATCCTCTCGCAGGCCGACCCGGGCCCCGGCGAGAAGATCGTCGTCGGCCCGATCGACCTGGCCGCGCTCCGGGCCGAGCGCGGGCGTCGGAGGGGCCATCACATGCTTTCGCAGCTACGCCACGGCGCGTATAGTGATCTCCACGCCCGGCCCGATGATCGGCCGCCGGGCGGGGGGTCGCGCTAAGATGCTCCGCTGGTTGATGCTCGCGTCCGTCGTCCTCTCGCTCCTGTCCGCCGGATGCGGCGGCGGCGAGGAACCGTCCGAGATCCCGAAGGAGCCGCCGAAGGGCAAGGGCCTGCCGAGGTAGCCCGCGCGGCCCGCCCTAGCGATCGATCGACCGCCGCGGCCCTCGCCGCGCGCGTCTCCCAGCCCCCATGAGTCGCACCATGCGCCCCGCATCCTCGCGTCCCTGGCTGATCGTCCCGGCCTTCCTGCTGATCGGCTGCGGCCGGGCGGAGGCCCCGCCGGAGGTCGAGCCGCCGCCGGCGCCGGTCGCGGCGCCCGAGGGGCCGCGGGACGCGATCCCGCCCGAGTACTTCGACGCGGTCGTCGCCGCTCACCTCCGCGGGCTCGGGCTGATGGAGCAGTATGAGTATCGCAAGGCCGCCGCCGCCTTCCGCGACGTCCACGAGCTGGCCCCCGACTGGCGCGCCGGCGCGGTGAATTTGGCGATCGCCCTGCTCAACGACGGCGGGCTCCAGGAGGAGGAATCGAAGAAGTCCGGCGACGGCGAGGAGGCCGCGTCCAACTTCGACGAGGCGCTGGAACTGCTCGACGGGGTGCTCGCGTACTCGCCCGACGACCCCCGGGCGCTGTTCAACAAGGGGATCATCCTGGCCCAGCTCGGCCGGCCCGCCGAGGCCCACCCCCTGTTCCTGAAGGTCGCGGAGATCGACCCGCTCGACGCCGCCTCGTGGCTCTGGGCGGCGAACACGGTGGTGAACGCCCAGGACCCCTCGCTCCCCGTCGGCCCCGCCGAGGCCGAGAGGAAGATCACCCTGCTCACCCGGGCGCTCGACATCAACCCGAACCTGGCGTCGGCCCTGTACCCGCTGGCCTTCGCCTACCGCATGGCCGGCGAGCCGGAGAAGCAGCGCGAGATCCTGACGAGGTGGCGACAGCTCGACACCGATCGCCCCGGCCTCAGCCCCGGTGTGGGGGACATCGTCGAGACCTCCTACGGCGAGATGGGCCGCTATGGCTCCATCACCGCCGGGGTCCCTCCCGCCGCGCCCCCCGACATCGAACTCGATCCCTATCTCCCCGCCGAACGGCAGCTCGAACGGCTCCAGGAACTGGAGGAGGAGCGGCCCGCCGTCCCCCACTTCGATTCGCCGGTGGCGCTCGACGTCAAGCTCCCGGACGGCTGCCGCTGGGCCGTGCCCGACGACTTCGCGGGGGACCTCGCGGCGATCGACCGCGTCCGCGCCCGGTTCGGCGCCGGGGTCGCGGCGTTCGACGCCGACGGCGACGGCCTGACCGACCTCTACCTGACCGCGGCCGTCGTGGGCCCCAACGGCCCGCGCGACGCGCTCCTGCTCAACAGGGGGGAAGGCGGCTTCGAGGACGTCTCGGCCGCCTTCGGCCTGCCGGACGACCGCGCCAGCACGGGGGTCGCCGCCGGCGACTTCGACGCCGACCGACGCGTCGACCTCTACCTGACCGGCCTGGAGGGCCGCCTGCTCCGCAACGTCGACGGCGTCCGGTTCGAGGACGTGACGCCGCCCCTCCCGGCCGACGCCCCCCTCGCGCTGTCGCTGACGGCCCGCTGGCTCGACCTGGACCAGGACGGCGACCTGGACCTCTACGTCGTGAACTTCACCACGGCCGACCGCGCCGGCGACGCCCTCCGCGAAGGGGTCGAGTCGCCGCCGGGCATGCCGAACTTCGCCTGGCGGAACGACGGCGTGCCCCCCGCGTTGCCGGGCAAGCCCCAGCCCGCGTGGACGCCGCTCGCCACGGCCGACAACGTGACGCCGACCGCCGGCCTCTCGATCGCCCTGGTCCCCTGGCCCGAGCAGCCGGCGCTGGGGGGCGAGGCCCGCCGGCACACCGGGGTCGCCCTGGCCGACTTCGACGGCGACCGCGACCTCGACCTGATCCTGACCTCCGACGACGCCCCCCCGCTGGCCGTGCTCAACGACCGCCTGGGCCGCTTCCGCGCCGAGCCGATCGGCGGGATGACCGCGCCGGCCGCCTCGGGCCTGGCGGTGGTGGACATCGACGCCGACGGCCGTCCCGACCTGGTCGCCCCGTCGGCCTCCGGGTCGCTGGCGATCTGGCGGAACACGACCGCGAGGGCGCCCGCCGCGGACCTTGTCCCGACCTTCGAACCGTTCGCCAACAACGCGCGCGAGTGGCGGACGGCGATCGCGGCCGACGTGGACCTCGACGGCCGCTTCGACCTCGTCGGCCTGCTCGCCCGGGCTGAGGGGGGGCGGTCGACGCCGCCGGTGATGTGGGCCCGCAACGAGCGGACCCGGCTGAGGGTGGCCGAGCCGCCGATCCTCGCGGAGTTCCCCGACGGCCTGGCGGTCGTCGACCTGGCCGGCGACCCCCTGCCCGACCTCCTCGTCGTCTCGCCCGGCGAGGCGCCGGCCGTGGCGACGAACCTCGGGAGCGGGAACCGCTGGCTGTCGCTGGACCTCTCCGGGCGCTGGCGGGTCAAGCCCGAGTTGATGCGGACCAACCCCCACGCCGTCGGTGCCCGAGTCTCCATCCAGGCGCGAGGGGTGGACGCCGTCCATTTCCACGGCGGCTCCGACACGGGGACCGGCTCGGCGCCCGGCCCGGTCGTGTTCGGCCTGAAGGACCGCCCGACGGCCGACGTCGTCCACGTCCACTGGCCCGACGGCGTGATGCAGGCCGAGCTGAACATCGCGGCCGACCAGCGCGTCCCCCTGGCCGAGCGGAACCGCAAGACGGGCTCGTGCCCGGTGCTTTTCACGTGGAACGGCGAGCGCTTCGTCTGCATGGGCGACTTCCTCGGCGGCGGCGGCATGGGCTACCTGGTCGCGCCGGGGGTTTACGGCCAGCCCGACCGCGACGAGGCCGTCGCCATCGCCGACGACCAGCTCCGGGCCGAGGCGGGCGTCTTCCGGATCTCGATCACCGAGCCCATGGACGAGGTCGCGTACCTCGACCACCTGACCCTGGACGTGATCGACCGGCCGCCCGGCGTCTCCGTGGCCCTGGACGAGCGGTTCGCCCCGGCGGGGACCCGGCCCACGGGCGAGCTTCGCGCCTGGCGCGAGGCGATCGAGCCCGTCCGCGCCACCGACCTGAAGGGGGCCGACGTCACCGACGCGCTGAAGGCCTGGGACCGCGTGACGGTCGACGGATTCGCGCGGCTCTCGTCGTGGGTCGGGTACGCGGAGGAGCACGGGATCGTCCTGGACTTCGGCGACCGCCTCGCCCGGTTCGGCGCCGACGACGGGCTGCTGCTGACGCTCGCGGGGTGGGTGGAGTACCCGTACTCGCAGACCAACTACGCCGCCGCCACGGCGGGCGTCTCGCTGTCGCCCCCGGCGATCGAGCGGCTTCGGGACGACGGCGCCTGGGAGACGATCGAGCCCCACGCCGGCTATCCCGCGGGGCTTCCCCGGATGACGACGCTGGACCTGACCGGCAAGCTGACCGGGCCTCGCTGCGTGCTCCGGATCCGCACGAACATGGAATGCTACTACGACCGGGCGTTCATCGCCGTCCGCGACGCGGAGGCGGAACGGACCCTGCGCGTCGCCAGCCTCCCGGTCGCGCGGGCCGTGCTGGGCCCGCGCGGCTACACGCGCGAGGTCTCGCCCGACGGCCGGCTCCCGCTGATGTACGACTACGAGTATGTCGACCCCGCGCCGCTGGCCCGGATGTCGGGGATGCTGACCCGGTTCGGAGACGTGGCGGATCTGCTGCGCGCGGACGACGACCTCCTGTGCGTGGTCGGCCCCGGCGACGAGGCGCGCGTCGAGTTCGCCGCCGACTCGGTCCCGCCGCTCCCCGAGGGCTGGAGCCGGAGTTACGTCCTTCGCTCCGTGGGCTACTGCAAGGACGCCGACCCGTTCACCGCCGGCAGCGACGACGTCGGCCCGTTGCCGTGGCGCGGGATGCCCGCCTACCCCTTCGCCGACCCGGACGCCGCCCGGCCGCTCGACCCGGAGTACGAGAAGTACCTGAGGACCTACCAGACGAGGCCGGCGGGGGGCGGGCCGGCCGGGCGCGGCTCCTGAGCCGAGGGCGCGGCGGCGTCCCCTCGATCGCGAGGCGACCATGAGGCAGGCGGTTCCCCATCCCGTCTGGATCGGCCACGCCGGCGACGGGCGGGACTTCGCCCGGCTCCACGAGGCCGGCATCCGGGCCGTGGTCCAGCTCGCCGTCGAGGAGCCGGCGATCCTGCTCCCCCGGGAACTGCTCCACTTCCGCGTCCCGATCTCGGACGGGGCCGGGAATCGGGCCGACCACCTGGCCCTGGCGATCCGGACTGTGGCCGAACTGCTGTCGCGACGCATCCCCGCGCTGGTGTGTTGCGGGGCGGGGATGAGCCGGTCTCCCTGCATCGTGGCGGCGGCGCTGGCGATCACCACGGGCGAGCCGCCGGAGGCATGCCTCGACACGGCCGCCGGCCGGGGACCGCGCGACGTCTCGTCGAGCCTGTGGCGCGACGTGTCCGCGTTGGTGGCGACCTGGCGGTCCACCCCCGGGCGACAGGAACGCGCGCGAGACCCCGGCTTGGCCTCCGTGGCCGCGCGACTCCCGGCGTCGAAGGCCGCGCCCATCGGGTCATTCGCGCTGATTCCGGCGCGCGCTCGCGGTAAGCTGTAAGACCACCTCGCGGTCGACCCGGCCGCGTGCGCCCCCACTCCATCGCCGAGCGCGGAACGAGACGACCATGGCCAGCGACGACGTAAGCAATCAACTACGCCGGATCCGGAACATCGGGATCATCGCCCACATCGACGCCGGCAAGACGACGACCACCGAGCGGATCCTCTACTACACGGGCGAGATCCACCGGATGGGGGACGTCGACAAGGGGAACACGACCACCGACTACCAGGTCGAGGAACGCGAGCGCGGGATCACCATCTTCGCCGCGGCCATCACCTGCAAGTGGAAGGACGTGGCGGGGAACCCGATCACCATCAACCTGATCGACACCCCGGGCCACGTCGACTTCACGGCCGAGGTCGAGCGTTCGCTCCGCGTCCTCGACGGCGCGGTGGTCATCTTCTCCGGGGTCGAGGGGGTCGAGGCGCAGAGCGAGACCGTCGGGCGCCAGGCGGGCAAGTACCACGTCCCGCGCATCTGCTTCGTCAACAAGATGGACCGCATCGGCGCGGAGTTCGAGCGGGTCTTCGAAGAGATTCGGGACCGCCTGGACGGCCACCCGATCCCCATCCAGATCCCCATCGGCGCGGGGCCCGAGGGGTCGATGGGGGAGTTCCAGGGGCTCATCGACCTGATCGAGATGAAGGCCCTGTTCTTCGAGACCGCCGACCTGGGCTCCACGTTCACCGTCCGCGAGATCCCCGACGAGCTGCGGCTGGACGCCGAGGCGTGGCGCGAGACGATGCTGAACTCGCTCTCCGAGTTTGACGAGGCGTTCGCCGAGCAGTTCATGGCCCACCTCGACGGGGCCGAGCTGACGTCCGAGATGATCCATCAGGCCCTCCGCCGCGCCACGCTGACCGGCGGGGCGCAGCCGGTCCTGTGCGGGTCGAGCTTCAAGTACGTCGGCGTCCAGCGCCTGCTCGACGCCGTGGCGGCCTACCTGCCGAGCCCGCTGGACATGCCGCCGATCGACGGCATCCACCCCAAGAAGGGGACCGAGCAGGTCCGCAAGCCCGACCCGGGCGAGCCGTTCTGCGGCTTGGTCTTCAAGATCACGAGCGACGCCCACGGCGACCTCTCGTTCGTCCGGGTCTACTCCGGCGTCCTGAAGGCGGGCACCCGGCCGCTGAACCCCGGGCGCGAGGAGAAGGAGAACTGCTCGCGGCTGTACCACATCCAGGCCGACGACCGCGTGCAGATCCCCGAGGCGCTCACCGGCGACATCGTCGGCGTCGTCGGCCTGAAGAAGGCCGTGACCGGCGACACCCTCTGCGACGCCTCGCATCCCATCTTGCTTGAACGCATCGAGTTCCCCGAGACCGTCATCAGCATGTCGATCGAGCCGGTCAGCTCGGCCGACAAGGGGAAGCTCTCCGACACGCTCAACTCCCTGGCCCGCGAGGATCCGACGTTCGCCTTCAAGGTCAACGAGGAGACCGGCCAGACGATCATCTCCGGGATGGGCGAGCTGCACCTGGAGATCCTGAAGAACCGCATGACGCGCGACTTCAAGTTGAAGGTGCACGTCGGCCGCCCGCGCGTCAGCTACCGCGAGACGGTCAAGAAGGCGGTCAAGCGGGTCGAGGGGACCTGCATCCGCCAGACCGGCGGCACGGGGCTCTACGCCAAGATCAAGATCGACGTGGAGCCCGAGGTCCAGCCCAAGGGGGCGCCGACGGTCCACTTCGTGAACAAGCTGAAGGGCGGCGTCATCCCCAACGAGTACATCCCGGCGATCGAGGCCGGGATCCGCGAGGAGGCGAAGTCGGGCGGCAAGACGGGATACCCGCTGGTCGACCTGAAGGTCACGCTGGTCGACGGCGACGCCCACGACGTCGACTCGTCCGACCTGGCGTTCCGCTTCGCCGCGTCCGACGCCCTGCGCAACGCCATCGAGGAGGCCGGCCCGGTCCTGCTGGAGCCGATCATGCGCCTGGAGGTCGTCACCCCGGACGATTACCTGGGCAACATCACCGCCGACCTGGCCAGCCGCCGCGCGCTGATCGAACGCACCTCGACGCGGGGCAAGCTGATGGTCATCGACGCCCGCGCCCCGCTCAAGGAGATGTTCGGCTACTCCACCGCCGTCCGCAGCCTGTCGCAGGGCCGCGCCAGCTACACCATGGAGCCGCTGGAATACGCCGCCGCGCCCGAGAGCATGCTCGAAGCGCTGACGGGGTGAGGCACCGGCCGTGATGCCCTGGATGTCCACCCGCCACCGTTTCAGGGCGAGCCATCATCACGGCCTTCCCCCCTGGTGGGGGAAGGTGGCCCGGGGGGCCGGATGAGGGGGGACGAGCGAGACGGTTCTCGGTGCTTGAGGGAGCCTGCCACGGCCGTCGACCTGGGCCAGGTTTCGAACCCCAACGCTCGGCGGGCGGGCTCCCCCTCATCTGACCGCTTCGCGGTCTGTCTTCCCCCTCCAGGGGGGAAGAACGTCAACGATCGCTCTCCCGCACCTGGAGCCACACCCCGATGACTCGCCTCGGCCGCCTCGCCGCCTGTTCGTTCCTCCTCGCCGCGATCCTCGCCACGCCGACGTTCGGGCTGACGGTCCGGGTGAAGGTCCAGGATGGGGTGCCCCGGATCTTCGTGGACGACAAGCCGGCGCGGGCGCGGATGTTCTTCGGGATCCCCGGCTCGGCGCCGATCGCCGTCGGGCCCGAGGGGCGAGAGATCCGGTTCCAGTTCACGGCGGCCGGCGACGCCGAGAACGGCACGTTCCACGTCCGCTGCGGCTCCATCCCCGGCGAGGTCGACATCGACGAGATCCGCGTGGTCGACCTGGACGACGGCCGCGATGTCGTCCCGCGGCAGGACTTCGAGGCGGGCCCCGACTCGTTCGCCTCGCGCTGGACGTTTTGGCCGACGGGTGACCAGAACACCGTCGGGGCGCCGGCCGTCGCGGACGGCGTGGGGAAGGGGGGCTCGGCCGGGCTCCGGATCACCCTGACCGAGCCGAGGGACGGCGGCGCGTGGCCCGACTTCCACGTCTTCCACCGGCCGAACCTCAAGCTCCAAAAAGGCCGACGCTACGAGGTCTCGCTGTGGGCCCGTTCAAGCGCCCCGCGCGACCTGACGCTCGGCTTCTACCGCCCCGGCTCCCAGTTCGTCTACCTCGGCGGCCCGCCGGGGCCGTATGAGACCGAGATCAGGCTGGCGGCCGACGTCGGCGTCGACTTCGTCAGCTTCCCCATCGACACCCCCTGGCCCGAGCCCGGCGCGCCGGCGGACTGGTCGGCCGTGGACGCCGCTTGCGAGCAGGTCTTGCGGGTGAACCCTCGCGCGCTGCTCCTGCCTCGCATGGGGCTCTACCCGCCGAAGTGGTGGACCGACCGATACCCCGGCGACGTCATGAAGTGGGAAGACGGCACGCGCAAGTTCGCCGTCCCCGCCTCGCCGCGATACCTCAAGGATGGCGCAGAGCGGCTCCGCGCCCTGATCGAGCATTTGGAGGAGCGGTTCGGCGACCGCGTCGCCGGCTACCATCCCTGCGGCCAGAACACGGGCGAATGGTTCTACGAGGACACCTGGGGACGCCCCCTGAACGGCTACGCGCCGGCCGACCTCGCCGCCTGGCGCGCCTGGCTGCGGACGAGGTACGCCGACGACGCCGCGCTCCGGCTCGCGTGGAACGACCCGGCCGCGAGCCTCGACGCCGCTCGGGTCCCCTCGCCCGCGTCGCGGCACGCCGCGCCCGGCGGCGTCTTCCGCGACCCGAAGACCGAGAGGCCCATCCTCGACTGGTCGGCGTTCCAGCAGGACGCGATGGCCGACGCCGTGCTGGCCTTCGCGAAGGCGGCGCGCGAGGCGTCCGGCGGGCGGAAGCTCGTGGTCTTCTTCTACGGCTACCTGTTCGAGTTCGGGGCCGTCGGCCAGGGCCCGGCGATCTCCGGACACTACGCGCTGCGGAAGGTTCTGGCCTCGCCGGACGTCGACATCCTCTGCTCGCCGATCTCGTACTTCGACCGCGGCCTGGGCGGGTCGGCCCCCGCGATGACCGCCGCGGAGAGCGTGGCCCTGGCCGGCAAGATGTGGCTCGTCGAGGACGACACGCGGACGTACCTGGCGCGCGGGAGCACGTTCCCCGGCGCCGAGGCGGGCGTCGACACGCCGGAGGAGACCATCGAAATCCTGCGTCGCAACGTGGGCCAGCAGGCGACCCGCAACTTCGCGACCTGGTGGATGGACCTGGGGTCGACCGGCTGGTTCAACGACCCGCGCCTCTGGGCCGAGATGCGTCGCCTGGAGGCGATCGACATCCCCCTCCTGCGCGATCCCGTCGCGTACCGCCCGGAGGTCGCCGCGGTGGTCGACGAGGAGAGCATGCTCCGGGTCGCCGCCGACGGCTACATCGCCAGCAAGCCCGCCGTCTACGATGCCCGCGCCGCGCTCGCCCGTTCCGGCGCCCCTTATGGTCAATACCTCGTCGACGACGTGATCGCCGGCAAGGTGGACGCGAAGCTCTACGTCGTGCTCAACGCCTGGAGCCTCACGGAAGCCCGGCGCGCCGGGCTGCGTCGGGCGACGCGGGGCAAGGGGGTGGTCTGGTCGTACGCCCCCGGATGGTTCGACGGCGACGAGCCTTCGACCCCCTCGATGCGCGAGCTGACCGGCTTCGACCTCCGGCCGTGCCTCGCCGCGAGGGCATGGGGCGAGCCCACCGCCGCCGGCCGGGCGCTCGGGCTAACGAGGGGCTTCGGCGTCGACCGCCAGGTGGTCCCGACGTTCGCCGCGACCGACGCCCGCGACGCCGAGGTGCTGGCTCGATACCCCGACGGCTCCGCGGCCGTCGCGCTCCGCGAGCCGGACGGCCGCGGCTTCTCGCTGTTCGTCGGCCCGCCGGGGCTGACGTCGGAGCTGGTCCGGCTGGCGGCGAGGAAGGCCGGGGCCCACCTGTACTCCGACGTCGACTGCAACGTGTACGCCAACGGCCCGTTCGTGGTGCTCCACGCCAGTCAGGATGGCCCCGTCGCCGTCCGCCCGCCGGCCGGCAAGGCGGAGATCGTCGACGCCCTGGACGGCGGCCCCGTCGCGTCGCCGACGCTCGAACTGCGCCGTGGCGAGACGCGGATCCTCCGTTTCCCGTGAAACGCGGCCTCGGCGATCAGTGGCCGACCACCGTGACGGCCTCGGAGCCGGCGCGGGTGCCGAGGGCTCGCCAGATCTCCGGGGCGACCGTGTCGCGCACGAACCGCGAGCCGCCGTCGAGGGTCAGGACGTGGGCGCCGCCGCCGTGGTTGCTGCCGGCGGTGATCGCGTTGAGGTCCGGCGCGGCGCGGCAGGAGGGGCGGCCGGGGGGGAGGGCGTGGGTGTAGAGGGAATGACCGAGCCGGCCTCGGAACCAGTACGAGCCCTTGAAGGGGGCGGCGACGGGCCCGCTGCGGCCCGGGATCGCCGTGGCGCACGACCGAGCGAATGCCTCGGGGCCGGCGAACTCGCCGTCGAGGATCGTGATGGAGCCCAGCCGCGAGGGGGCGTCGGAGTCGCCCTCGCCGACGATCCACTCGACGACCGCGGCGGTGGCGCTCAGGCCGTCGGGGACCTCGTCGGGCCCCAGCGGCGCCTCGCCGAACACGCCATCCCACGCCGAGACCGGCTCGCGGCCGAACGTGCCGGCGTTGCCCGCGTAGTTGGCGGCGAACCGGGCCATGGGCGCCGGCCGCCTGGTGTCCGAGGGGCAGAGGAAGACCCCGGGGATCGGCACGGCGGCCGTGCGGTCGTCGATGGCCGTCGCGGCGAGCGTCTTGTCGCCGAGGTACGGCAGCAACGCCCAGAGGAATGATCGATCGCCGGCGCCGGCCGGGAAGACCCTGTGGGCCGTCTGGTGATTGCCCAGCGCGAGCGCCAGGTTGCGGAGGTTCCCCGCGCACTGGGCGCGTCTCGCCGCCTCGCGGGCCCGCATCACGGCGGCGAGGACCAGCGTGGCGACGGCCGCGACGACCGCGAGCGCGACCAGCAGCTCGATCAAGGACAGGCCGCGACGCGTCAAGCGGGGCATCCAACCACCTCCGGACCTGCTCGGTGGAGCCCCGCCGCGCGGCGCGGGCCCCGCTCCCCATCATGACGGCGCGGCCGCCGAGGGGGAAGGCGACCGCCGCCCATCTCGGGCGAGGCCGGGCGTCGATCCGGGGGCGCGGGGGAGGGGTTGGGGTGTTACAATGGCGTGCGTCCGCGGGCCGGAGCGGGGGGACGCCCACGCCAGGCCGCCCCTTCCGGGATCGTCGTCGGCCCCCGTCCCCCATCCGGCGGCGCCGGCCCGGTCCTCGGCGCGCAGGCTGGAGAGGGTCGCATCGACATGGCTCGTCGGTTGAAGTCGCGCTCCGCCCCGGCCCGGGTCGGCTCCCAGCCCGTGTTCGAACGGGTCCTCGGCAATGGGTTGAAGGTCCTGGTCCTGCCCCGGAAGGGGGTCCGGATCGCGGTCTGCGACCTCTTCCACCCGGTCGGCTCGTACGACGAGCCCCCGGGCAAGACCGGGATCGCCCACTTCCTGGAACACATGCTGTTCAAGGGGACCGAGCGGTTCCCGAAGGGGAGCATCGACCAGCTCGCGTTCGTCGCCGGCGGCCAGGCCAACGCCGACACCGGCGAGGACCGCACCCACTACTGGTTCTCCCTGCCGGCCGACCGCTGGGAGCTGGCGCTGGAGGTCGAGGCCGACCGCATGACCTCCGCCCGCTTCGACCCCCGCGAGGTCGAGGCCGAGCGCCAGGTCGTCGGCGAGGAGCGGGCCCGCGACGCGGAGTCGGCCCTGTCCCGGCTCGACCAGACCCACCAGGCCCTCACCTTCCTCCGCCACCCGTACCGCAACCCGGTGCTGGGGTGGCCGCGCGACCTGGCGTCGATCTCCGTCGAGGATCTGGAGGCGTTCTATCGCCGCCACTACCGGCCCGACGGGGCGGTCCTGGTGTTCGCGGGGGACGTCGACCCGGACCGGGTGATCGCCCGCGTGGAGGAGCGCTTCGGCTCGATCCCGCCGGGGCCGCCGAGGCTCCAGGCCGAGGAAGACGAGCCGCCGCAGGTCGGCCGGCGCGACTTCGTCCTGAACGAGCCCGACACGCAGCCGCGAGCCCTCCTCGGCTGGCAAACCGTCCCGTCCCAGCACCCCGACGCCCCGGCGCTCGACGTGCTGGCCGACGTCCTCTCGGCGGGCCGGCGGTCGCGGCTCTGGCGGACCCTGGTGGAGGACCGTCGCCTCGCGGCGTGGGCCGAGGCCAGCCACGGCGCGGGGAGGAGGGCGGGGCAGTTCCTCGTCCAGATCGAGGGCGCCGAGGACCACGTCGACCCGGCCGAGGTCGAGGACGTCGTCCTGGAGCTGCTCGACGACCTGATCGAGCGCGGTCCGACCGCCGAGGAGATGTCCCGCGTCCGCAATCGGTTCGAGGCCGGCTGGCGCTGGGACCAGGAAGACCTGCTCGCCCTGGCCTGCGGCGTCGGCGAGGCCGCCCTGTGGGGCGACTGGCGGGACTGGCAGGCCGAGCACGCCGCGGCTCTGGCCGTCGACGCCGAGGCCGTCCGCCGGGTCGCCTCCCGGTATCTCCTGGATTCGAGGCTCACCGTCGGCTGGCTGCTGCGGACCGAGGAGGCGCCGTCGACGGCGGCCCCAGCGGCGACGCCCCGACGCGTCGTCCCCCCCGGCCGGGCGGCCTTCCCGACCGAGCCCCCGACGACGATCGCCGACATCGCCCTGCCCCCGATCTCGCCGCGGCCGAAGCTGATCGACTATCGCCCGCGGCGGTTCACGCTCCCCAACGGCCTTCGCGTGATCCACGAGCGTCGGCCGGGCGTCGGCGTGGCGGCGGTCGACTTCCACGTCGAGGGGGGATGGGTCCGCGAGCACGCCCCGGGCGCGGCGGCCCTGACCAGCCGGATGCTGGAGGAGGGGACCGCCTCGATGTCCGCCCAGGAGGTCGCCGCGGCGATCGAGGACGTCGGCGGCTCCCTGGAGCTGAGCACCGCCTGGAGCGCCCTGCGGACGCGGTCGGAAGACCTGGCGCTGGGGCTGGAGATCCTGGCCGACGTGGTCCGCCGGCCGGCCTTCCCGGAGGACGCGCTGGACTGGACCAAGCGCCGGCTGGTCGCCGAGCTGAAGGCCGATCGCGAGGACCCCGCGTTCCGCGCCGACCAGGAGTTCCGCCGCCTGGTCTACGGCGACCACCCCCTGGCCCGCGACCACCGCGGCGGCGTCCGCGACCTGCACCGGCTCACGCGCGAGGACGTGTTGGCGCACCACCGCCGCCACTTCGCCCCGGACAACGCGTTCCTCGTGGTGGTCGGCGAATTCGACCCCGCGCGGCTGAAGAGGCTGGTCGCGGCCCGCTTCGGCGACTGGGAGCCGTCCGGGTCGCCGGCCCCGGCGTGGCCGCCGCTGCCGCCGTGCGGCAGGCCGCGGTCGCGTCGAATCTCCTGCCCCGGGGAGCAGGTCCACATCGTCATGGGGCACCGCGGCGTCGCCCGGCACGACCCGGACTTCGACGCGCTGCTGGTCCTGGACCACATCCTCGGCAGCGGCCCCGGCTTCTCCGACCGGCTGGGGCGGATCGTCCGCGACGAGATGGGGCTGGTCTACAGCATCGGCGGCGGCGCGACCGACTCGGCCGACATGCTGCCGGGGCTGTTCCGCGTCTACGCCGGCACGATGCCCGAGGAGGCGGGCCGCGTGACGGAGGCCGTCGCCGAGCAGGTCCGCGCCATGCACTCCGGGGACTTCTCCGACGAGGAGGTGGAGCGGGTGAAGCGCTACCTCGCCGGCTCGTCGCTGTTCGACCTGCAGACGGTGGAGCAGAGGGCCGAGCGGCTCGTGGACCTGGAGCGGCTCGGGCTGCCGCTGGACGAGCCCCGCGCCTGGCCCGGCCGAGTGGCGGCCGTCTCGCCGGCCCAGGTGCGCGACGCCGCGCGCCGCCGGCTCGACCCGGACGGGCTGTTTCGCGTGGAACTCGGCCCCGTCGCCCCGCGCGTCCGGGCCTCGTCGCGTCGCCGGTGAGGCCGCTTGACAGCCCCGGATCCTCCCCCTTACGATGGGGACCGAATTGGCCGGCGCTGATGCGATCGCGGGCGGGTCGAGGGGGATCCGCGCGGGTCGTCGGCCGCTTGCCTGGGGTCGTCATCGATCGGGATGCGGACTGGGCGCGGCCCCCAGTCGCCGCATCCCGTCGTCGTTTCGACGTCGGCCCACCCTGCTGGAAAACCCCCGGAGATCTTCGATGCGGATAGCCCTGGACGCGATGGGTGGGGACTTCGCCCCTGGACCGATCGTCGCGGGCGCGGTGGAGGCGGTGCTCGACGACCGGGAGCTGGTCACGGTCCTGGTCGGCGACGAGGCGAGGATCAAGGCCGAGCTGGAGAAGGCCCCGGACGCCCCGCTCGACCGCCTGCCGATCTTCCACGCCGCCGAGGCGATCGGCATGGACGAGAAGCCGGTCGAGGCCCTCCGCAAGAAGCGCGACAACTCGATCTCCAAGAGCTGGGGCCTGATGGCCGCGGGGCAGGTGCAGGCGATCGTCTCGGCGGGGAACACCGGCGCGATGGTGGCGTCGGCCCTGTTCGCCGGCGAGCGCGCCAAGATGTTCCTGCCGGGCGTCCGCCGGCCGGGGATCGCCGCGATCTTCCCGTCGCACCAGGGCCCCATCGTCATCATCGACGTCGGCGCCAACATGGCCCCCAAGGCCGAGGACCTGTACCAGTACGGCCTGATGGGCTCCATCTACGCCGAGGAGATCCTGGGCGTGACCGCGCCTCGGATCGGGCTCCTCAACGTGGGCTCCGAGGAGGAGAAGGGGACCGACCTGACCCGCGCCACGCGGAAGCTGTTCGAGGAGGGCCCCTGGGCCGGCCGGTTCGTCGGCAACGTCGAGGGCCGCGAGATCTACGAGGGCCACGTCCGCGTGGTCATCTGCGACGGCTTCGTCGGCAACGTGCTCCTGAAGGCGGGGGAGGGCGCCGTCGAGTTCCTCTTCTCCGCGCTCCGCGAGGACATGGCCCGGCTGCTGCCGGAGTTCCCCGTGGAGGTCGGCATGAAGCTGAGCCAGAGCCTCAAGGCGCTGAAGACGCGCTTCGAGTACGAGGAGTTCGGCGGGGCGCCGCTGCTGGGCATCAAGGGAGCCTGCATCATCTGCCACGGCTCGTCCAAGGCCCGCGCCATCAAGAACGCCCTGCGCGTCGCCAACGTGATGGCGACCGACCGCATCAACGCGAAGATCATCGAGGGGCTCGCGGGCGGGGCCGCCCCCGCCGCCGCCCCGTCCCCCGACGCCTGACCGACCGCCGCGAGGAGACCATGGCGAAGATTGCATTCCTTTTCCCCGGCCAGGGGGCGCAGGCCGTCGGCATGTGCCGCGAGCTTGACGCCGAGCTGCCGGCCGTCCGCTCCCTGTTCGACCGCGCCGCGGAGGTCCTCGGCTTCGACCTCCGCAAGCTCTGCCTGGAGGGCCCGGCCGAGGCCCTGGAGGCGACCGACGTCTCGCAGCCGGCCATCTTCGTCGCCAGCCTCGCCGCCCTGGAGGGGCTGAAGGCGACCAACCCGGACGCCGTCGCCGCGTGCGAGGGCGCCGCCGGGCTGAGCCTGGGCGAGTACACCGCCCTGACGTTCGCCGGGGCGCTGGACTTCGAATCGGGCCTGGAGGTCGTCCGGCGTCGCGGCCAGGCGATGCAGGCGGCGTCCAAGGCGTCCCCCTCGGGCATGGTGAGCGTCCTGGGCCTGGACGAGGCCAGGGTCGACGAGCTGTGCGCGAAGGTCGAGCCCCACGGCCGGATCTGGAAGGCCAACATGCTCGGCCCGGGGAACATCGTCGTCTCGGGCGACGTCTCGGCGATGGAGAAGGTGGAGGGGGTCGCGACCGAGATGGGGGCGATGAAGGTCGTCCGCCTGGCGGTCGCCGGCGCGTTCCACACCCCGCTGATGAAGCCGGCCGACGAGCAGCTCGCCGAGGTCCTGACGAGGGTCGACGTGAAGGCCCCTCGGATCCCGGTCTACTCCAACGTCGACGCCTCCCCGCACGACGACCCGGAGGCGATCCGTCGCATCCTCGTGACCCAGGTCCTCCAGGGGGTCCGCTGGGACGAATCGATGCGCCGGATGATCGCCGACGGCTTCGACACGTTCTACGAGGTCGGCCCCGGACGCGTCCTCACCGGCCTGCTCAAGCGCATCGACCGCAAGACCCCCTGCACGAGCGTCCCGGCGCGCTGACGCGGGGAAGGGGGGCCGCGGCCGACGACGTCCGCCCCCCCCTCCATCGTCCCTCTCGCCTGGTGGGAGGGACGAACGTTTATCCGTCCCCGCGAGGCGCCGCCGGTCGTCGGCCGTTCGCGTTCACGACGTGAATTCCGGGCCGGTCGGGGCCGGCTCGGCGAAGGCGGCGAGGGCCTCCGCCTCGGTGTCGTGGATGGAGGCGACGCGCGCGAGGCCGATGATGTCGGCGCCGATGCGGACGTCGGGGGAGAGGCCGCAGAACTTGACGGTCCGGCCCATCTGGGCCGCCTTCTTCACCACCCCGGCCAGCACGGCGTGGCCCGTGCTGCCGACGTAGCCGACCCGGCCCAGGTCGACGATCGTCTTTGCCGCCCAGTCCTGGCCCACGACCAGGCCCAGCTCGTAAGACAGGGCCTCGGCCTGGGCGGGGAACTTCAGCTCGTGGACCATGACCTGCGCCACGGCCACGTCCCCCACCATGCTGAGGTTGAGCAGTTCGAACTTCGGGAGGCTTTCGGGCATGCGATCGGTCCTCGGCGGGGGCGGTCGGGTCGGTAGGTCAGGGGCGCGGGGCCTGGGCGTGCTCCAGGAGCCAGAGCAGGAGCGGGGCGGCCTTCTCGAACGGCGGGTCGATCCGCGAGAACTCCAGCGCCGATCCCACGCGCTCCGCGGCGTCGAGCGTGTCGGCGTGGACGGTGTTCGGGAGGCGGCAGTAGTCCTCGGCCTCGGCGTGGATCCGGATGTCCGGCGAGGCGGGCGAGTCGCGTCGCAGCCGGAACGACTCGGGGCCATGCTCGCCGTGGGCGCCGAGCGAGACCCCGACCAGTCGGGGCCTCGCGGGGAGGCCCTCGCCCATCGGGCCCGTCCGCGCCTCCAGGGTCGCCGGGCCGACGGGGCCGCGGAACGAGGCGCGGAAGATGGAGCCGTCGCCGTCGGCGATCAGTTCCGGAGTCCCCTCCGGCTCCCAGCCGATCTGCGACGCGAGCCAGGCACCCATCCAGAGCGCGAGGCGGGGCGGGGAGGTGGGGTCCGGGGAGACGGCCTCGACCGTCACGGAGTCGATCCGGCGGAGCGTCCGGCGGTGGATCGGGCAGTCGAAAAGCTGGGCCACCAGCTCGCGCCAGTGGGTCAGCCCGTACCACACGGCGTCGCGCGGGTAGGAGCCGGCGGCGGAGTCTAGGGCCATCCTCAGCGCCGCGGCGGATGTGCCGGGGTCGGGCAGGTCGATCATGACGCGCCCGCACTCGGCCGCCAGGTCGCGATAGAGCTTCTCGTGGGCCGTGGGGTCGGTGGTCCACCAGAGGATCATCGGCAGCCCGGTCTCCAGCAGCGGCCAGATCGCGGCGGGGACCAGGTCGAGCGCCTCGGGGCCGGCGCGCAGGACGATGCGCTCCGAGCAGACCTGCGGGGAGCCGCCGGTGGCGGGGAGGGAGCAGACGGCGGAGACCTCGGCCGTGACCTTCCGCCCCGGCTCGTCCGAGCCGCGGATCACGATCGCGCGGCAGGGGAAACGCTCCAGGACCGTCTCCAGCACCGGGCGCAGCGACGCGGCCTCGGGCGTCAGCCGCTCGACCACCAGGTTCGCCAGGACGACGCGGGTGGCCGTCGGGTTCTCCAGCTCGGGGCCGCCGACCCGCTCGGCGGCGGGGCCCCAGAGGTCTTCCAGCGTCTGGTCGATCCGCGCCAGCGGGACGGGGATCCCCTGGCCGTTCAGGAATGCATCGGAACTCGTCCCGGACATCACCGCCTCCGCGCTCGTCTCTTACCGTTCTCCGCGTCCTATTCTATAACGCGGAACGGCCCGACGCCGCACCCCGGTTTCCGGCGCGACGGGGCGCGGGATAGAATCATCCCCCATGACGCCAGCCGAACCGAGTTGTGGGACGCCCCCCCGCCGCGAATGGGCCTTCGTGGCCGCCATGACCGCCGTCGGCCTCGCCGTCCGGATCTGGGGGCTGGGACGCCTTGGGCTCGTCCACTTCGACGAGGGCATCTACGCGATCGCCGGCCTCTGGCCTTTCGGGGCGGGGGGGATCGACCCGCTAGTGATCCCGTACGCGCCGGCCGGCTTCCCGGCGATGGTCGGGCTCTCGTACCTGATCCTCGGCCCGAGCGACGCGGCGGCGATCCTGGTCTCGATCGCGGCCGGCACGCTGGCGATCCCGGCGTCGGCCTGGCTGGCGCGGCGGACGTTCGGGCCCGACGCGGGGGCGGTCGCCGCGGCGCTGGCGGCGCTCTCGGCGTTCCACGTCGCGTTCTCGCGCATGGCCCTGACCGACGCCTCGGCGACGCTCGCCTGGCTCCTCGGCCTCATCGCGGCCCAGCGGTTCCTGGAACGGCCCGGCCCCGGCTCGGCCCTGACGCTCGGGCTGGCGACCGGCCTGGCGCAGCTCGTGAAGTACAGCGGCTGGACCGTCGGGGCCGCCGCGGCGCTGGGGGCGGTCGCGATCGTGGCGTTCGACCCCGACAGACGGACGAAGGGCCAGGCGCGATCGTACCTGGCGTGGGGGATCGCGGCGGCCGTCGTGGCGGCGGTCGTGTACGCGCCCTGGGTCGCGTTCGTGGAGCGCCACGGGAGTTACGCGGCGCTCCTGGCGCATCATCGCGGCTACATGGGGACGGCCGCGACATGGCCCTCGCACTGGCTCCAGCAGCTTCGCCAGTCGGCGGCGCTCTCCGGCGGTTTCCCGTGGAACGCCAAGGCCTGGGGACTCGCGGCGATCGGCGTGGCGATCGCTGGAGGCCAGGGGAGGAGGCGCCGGGCCTCGCTCGTATTCGCGGTGGGGATCGCGGCGACGATCGCGCCGTCGGCCCTGTGGTGGATCGGCCTCGCGACGCTGGTCTTCGCGCCCGGGGCCTCGCCCGCGGTACTTCTGCTCGGGGCGGCCTGGGTCGGGATGTCGCTCCTGACGCCGTTCTACCACCCCTACGCGCGGCTCTGGCTGCCGACGCACGCGCTCGGCTGGATCGCGGCGGCGGGGCTCGTCGGGGGAGCGGGCGGAGCGGCGATCGGTCGCGCGTGGCCTCGATTCGCGGTACTCGCGGCGTGCTGCGTCGCGGCGATCGCGCAGACGCTGGCGTGGCCGTCGGCGTCGTTGCCGGGGCCGCTCTCCCCGAGCGATTCGCTGCGGACGGCGGTCGCGAAAGCCCGCGAAGAGGGCTCGTTGGCGGACAGGCCCCTCGTCCGCGTCCTGGCGCGGCCCCCCGCGCGCTTCTACCTGGCCGGCGTGGCGACGCGCGTGGAGCCGGACGCCGAGGCGTTGCTCCGGGGCGGCGGCGATGCCTGGGCCCTTGTGGACATGGCGCAACTGCGGCAATCTGGTGATGCGTCCGATCTCGCCGCGAGGCTGCTCGAGCGCTGGGAGAAGGTCGCCGAATTCCCGACGACCCTGAACCCGCCGACCCTGCTCGACGTCGATCCTGGCGCGGCGGTCGTCTCGCGACAGGGCGAGGCCGACGCGCCGCTGTGGCTGTTGCGACCCCGCCCCGGAGCCCCTTGATGACGCCCGAGCCTTCCGCCTCGCTCTGGCCCGACCCCGACGCCCTGGGGACCGTCACGGACCTCTACCAGCTGACGATGCTCGCGGGCTACCTCGCCGAGGGGATGGGCTCGAAATCGGCCACGTTCGAGGTCTTCGTCCGCCGCCTCCCCCCCGGTCGCTCGTTCCTCGTCTTCGCCGGGCTCGAACAGGCGGCCGAGGACCTGGCCCGCCTGGCGTTCTCCAACGAGCAGGTGGAGGCGCTGCGACGATGGCCCTCCTTCAAGGGTATGCCGGCCACGTTCTTCGAGGAGCTTCGCCGCTTCCGCTTCCAGGGAGACGTGATGGCCGTCCCCGAGGGGACCGTCGTCTTCCCGGGGGAGACGCTGCTCCGGGTGACGGCCCCGCTGCCGCACGCGCAATGGGTCGAGACGTTCCTGCTGGCCTCGCTGGGATACCCGACGCTCGTCGCTTCCAAGGCCGCGCGGATGGTCCTGGCCGCGCGCGGGGCGCCGCTGTTCGAGTTCGGCGCGCGTCGCGCGCATGGCCCGCAGGCGGGGCTCCTCGCGGCGCGGGCGGCGTACCTGGCGGGCTTCGAGGCGACCAGCCACGTCGAGGCCGCGCGGCGGCTGAACGTGCCGTGCGTCGGCACGATGGCGCACTCGTGGGTCCAGGCGTTCCCCAGCGAGGTCGAGGCGTTCGCCGCCTACGCGCGCGTCTTCCCCGAGTCGACCACGCTGCTCGTCGATACTTACGATACGCTGGAAGGCGTCCGTCACGCCGCGGCGATCGCGCCGCCGTCGTCGGCGATCCGGATCGACAGCGGCGACATCGCCGACCTGACCGCGAAGGCCCGCGCCATCCTGGACGAGGAGGGCAGGGGGGACGTGCGGATCGTCGCGTCGGGCGACCTCGACGAGTTCGCGGTGGAGGGGCTGATCGCGGCCGGGGCGCCGATCGACGCCTACGGGATCGGCACGGAACTGGTCACGTCGCGCGACGCCCCCGCGATCTCGATGGTCTACAAGCTCGTCGAGCTGGACGGCTCCGGCCGGTTCAAGCTCGCGCCCGGCAAGAAGACGTACCCGATGGCGAAGCAGATCTACCGCCGCCGCGACGCCGCCGGGATCCTCGCGGGCGACCTCGTCGCGAGGGCCGACGAGCCGGCCCCGCCCGGGATGGAGCCGATGCTCGTCCCCATCCTCCGCGAGGGCCAGTTCGTCGGCCGCCGCGCCACGCTGGCCGAGGCCCGCGACCGCTGCCGCGCCCAGCTCGCCGCCCTGCCGGACGACCTGAAGGCCCTCCGATCCGACGCGACCTACCCCGTCGCCTACAGCGACCGCCTGGAAGCCGACGCCGCCCGCCTCATGCGCGAGGGATGAGGGGGCGATCGGCGTAACCTCCCGTGTCAAGCAAAGGCCTGCTCCCGTAGGCAGGGTCGCGGCCCAGCTTGGATGAGCCGTCGCGCATCACGCGCTGGGTCTCGACCCAGCCTACGAGGAAGACCTCCATCCTTCACCGCGACAGCCTGCTCAAGGGGCTGCCGAGCATCATCGTGCGCGGCCGAGTAGCGCAAGCTCGTCGCGGGACTTTCGCTGCCACTCGACGGGCTCTTCGATGCTCGGCCCGCCATCGGCCGCCAGCGCTTCGAGCGCGGCGGACATGGCGCGGCCGTCGGCGCCCGGGAGGGCGTGGGTCAGCAGGGTCACGCGGACGGGCACGGCCCCCGGGGGCAGGGGGGGGGGGCCGTCCTCGCCCCATTCGAGTCTCCCGTCGCGCAGGACGGCGGTATAGGTGATGGGCACGGCATGGAACTCCGGGAGGGGAGGCGTCCTATCCCCCATGGTAATCCGCGGCGCGGCCCCGATCGACACGGACCGCGTCGGTTCGTTCACGGCCCCTGCGCGAGCGCGTCGAGGTCGACGGGCTCGAACTGGACGTCGTCGATCCACACCTCGCCGAGGTTGGCTTCGCTGGAGACGCGGAAGTCGAGGGCGGCGGTGGTGGCTTCGGGCTCGATTCGGACGAGCTTCTCCACGCGGGTCCAGCGGCCGACGGCGGTCAGCTCCTGATCGACCGCGCCGTCGGGGAGGACGCGGCAGGAGGTCGGCGTGTCCTTGTACTGGGCCAGGCGGACGCGGGCCTCGCCGATGGTGCCGTGGGCGACGAGATACCAAAACGACAGCCGCATCCGGGCGCCGTGACGGACCGGGAGGTCGGAGTAGCGGTAATACTGACGGCCGGGGACGTGGGCTTCCAGGTGGAGGCTGTCCGGCGCGGAGACGTAATATCGCGAGTCCCGCCGTTCCTCCGGCGGCTCGCGCCAGGAGATCGTCGGGTGGGCGACGCGGGCCTCCTCGTCGAGCGGGACCTCGTCGCGGAACGTCTCCTCGCCGACGCGGAAGGAGACCTCGCGCACGCCCAGGAGCGGGTCATACTCCCCTTGCACGACGTGCCGGTGGGCGAACCGCAGGCGGAGCAGGCCGGTCGCGCCGGGGGCCAGGCTGATGGGCGCCATCGAGGCCGTCGGCATGGCGTCGGGCCCGGGGGCGCGGTCGTCGCTCCACAGGGCGATCGACACCCGCTCGCGGCAACGGTTCGCCTCGTCGGCGGCCTTGATGACGTCGGCCTCGGCCTCGGCCTTCTCGGCGGGATGGAGCGCGACCGAGACCCGCCTCGGGATCGAATGCCCGGGGATCCGCGAGTTGGAGACCCAGCCCTCGGCCTTCACCTCGACCTCGCCCGGGGCGACGACCAGGCCGGTCGGCGTCTCGTTGCGGATCCGGTAGTCCACGACCCAGGCGCCGTGGTCCTGGCGCGCGGAGCGGCGTTCCAGCGTCAAGCGGTTGGGCAGGCCGATGGAGCCGCCGTCGTCGGCGGCCGTCGCGGCCGTCATCCCCATCATGGCCGTGAGCAGCGCCCCCGGCGGCAGCCATCCCCGCATCGGTCCCCTTCGGGCCCGGCCCGGCGTGAACACGCGCATCGGACACCCCCTTCCCTGGGATGGTTCGGACCTATCGCCTTCCTTGGCGCGACGTGGACGACCCGCGCTCGCGCCGGGCCCGACGGTCCATGCCATGCTCGCGCCGTGCCGACGCGAGCCGGCGCGGACGCCGGGCGCCTCCTCGGGACGTGATCGCCCTTCCCGAGGCGTGGGCCCCGGGGAAGGTTCGCTGCGAGACCGAGCGATCGAGACAGGGAGGTCCGACGGCCGGCGGCGGGGGAGGGGCGAAGGGAGAGTGCCGGTGATCCGTCAGTCGTCGGACTCGGGGTCCCCTTCGTCGTCCAGGTCGATGGACGCGGGGGGGACGGTGGCACAACGTTCCAGGAACCGTGGGAGATACCGGTCGAGGAACACGGAGACCGCGATCTGGGTCGTCGGGTTATCCATCCCCCAGATGCTGGCGTGAGGCTCCGCCAGAGCGGGGTCCATCTGGATGAAGTACCGCTCGTTCACCGCCAGGGCGACGGGCAGCTCCTCAAGCCAGCGGTGCGCGAGTTCATTCACCCCGGGGCCGCCGAGCGAGATCGTCGCCATGCCCTGGAGCGGTTCGTCGTGGAGCCAGCGGAAGTCGGCGATGACCTGGACCTCGTAGTCGGCCAGGTCGGCGTCCGGGGACGCTTCCAGGGCCTCCTCGATCCGGCGCTTGAGGTAGTACGCCAGCGGCCGGTCCATCTCCTCGGCCCGCAGCGTGCTGCCCGTCACGATCAGGAGGAAGCGGAGCGAGGCGTCCTCGGCCATGGGGGCTCGAACCTTTCTCACGACCCGCCGACATCACATCGGCCGGGGCGACATTCTCTTATCGGCCGGCGGCGCCCGAGGGCCACGGCGATTCCGGGGCGACTTCACCAAAGTCGATTATACCGGCGTCGTCCACCGACGGCGCGTCCACCTCCCCCCGCGAGGGGCCCGGGCTACGATTTTTCGGGCTCGGCGTGCGAGGCCCGCCACAGGTTGATTCGCTTCAACACGGCCTGGGCGGCCTGAATCTCGTCGTCTCCCTCGGCCTCGAACCGCTGGGAGACGGCCTGCCTGCCGGCGATCGGGATCAGGCAGGCGAAGGTCACGGGGCCGCCGGGCGTCCCCTCGATCGTGTAGCGCGAGACCCCGGCGGCGTCCAGCTTGCGCCGGATCTCCGCCCACTCGCCCGTCGCCGGGGCCGAGGACGGGGGAGGCGGCGGCTCGGGGGACGGCACGGCCTCCAGCGGCGGGAGGTTCGACGGCGAGACGGCCGCGTCGGCCGGGGGCGTCGCCTCCGGCTTGGCCTCGGCGGCGGCCGGCGGCGAGAGCATCGCGTTCAGCGCGCCGAGCAGGGCGGGGCCCTCGGGCTTGGCGGGCTCGCCGGCCGGGGGGGGCGGCGACGGGGCGGGCGCGGCGGCCTGGGCCTCCGTGTACGGCTCGGTCGCCTCGGGGGCCGGGGCGGGGGAGGGGGGCTGGGACGCCGCCTGGGACAGTGCCGATTTGGCCGCCGCGGGCCCGGCGAGCGGTTCGGCGACGGCCGGCTTCCCCTCGCCCGGGGGCGGGATCAGCTCCAGCGTGTCGATCTCGCCGCCGTCCTTCAGGCCCATGTAGTCCAGCGCGTGCTCCTGGGCCCAGCGGAAGCCGGGGCCGCTGACGACCGCGCCGCCGCCGAAGGCCGCCCCAATGAGCACGATCACGAGCAACGCTTGCCGCAAGGGTCGGCCTCCCTGCCGATTCCATCGCCCGACGCCGCCGGGCGGGTCGCTTGTCAAAACCCGGCCGTCCGCAATAATCCAGGTTGGGGGGCGAAGAGACTGGCCCGAAGGATGAACACGTTCGGGGCCCCGCGCCGATAAGCCTGATGGCCACGACGCGGCCTCCCGCCTTCCCAACGGGCCGTATTAACCGAGTCACGCCCATGCGACAAGCCCAGTCCTCCCGATCGCGCCCGGCCCGCCCGGCGTCGCGGCCCGCCCACGCGGCGGGGGCCTGGCACGCCTCGCCCCGCCCGCCCCACCGCGAATCGAGGGATCCCGTGCTCGCCGGCATCGGCTTCCTGTTCCGCGCCTGCTGGTGGATCCTCACGCTCCCCTTCCGGCTGGTCTTCGGGCTCCTGTCCCTGGCCGGCCGCGTGGTGGGCGTGGTTGTCGGCTTCGCGATGATGGTCGTTGGCGTGGCCCTGGGCGCGAGCCCCTTCTACCTGATCGGCATCCCCATCTTCCTCGTCGGGCTGCTGCTGACGCTCCGCAGCCTGGGGTGAACCGGCGTTGGGTCCGGCTCGAAGCGGGCTCCCTAATGATCGGGCGGCATTCCGTCCCCTTCCTCGAACCGCTCGCATCGCCATGACCCCCTCATCGATCTATCTGGACAACAACGCCACGACGGCCCTGGATCCTCGGGTGCTGGAGGCGATGGCGCCGCACTTCCTGGCGGCGGGGAACGCGGAGAGTCGGCATTCGGCCGGGAGGCGGGCGCGGAGGGCGTTCGACGAGGCGACGGAGACGGTCGCCGAGATCCTCAACGCCAGGCCCGACGAGGTCGTCTTCACCTCGGGAGGGACCGAGGCGAACAACCTGGCCGTCTCCGGGCTGGCCGTCGACGAGTCGTCCCCGCCGGGGAGGGTCGCGACGACCGCGATCGAGCACCCGGCGGTCAACGCGATGGTCGCCCACCTGGAGTCGAAGGGGTTCGTCGCCGACATCGCCCCGGTGGACGCCGAGGGGATCGTCGACGCCGACCGCATGGCCGCGTCGTTCGTCGACCGCACCCGGCTGGCGACCCTGATGCTCGCGAACAACGAGACCGGCGCGATCCAGCCCGTCGCCCGCCTCGCCGACCTCGCCGCCGCGAGGGGCGTGCCGGTCCACACCGACGCCGTGCAGGCCGTCGGCCGGATCCCGGTGGACTTCGCGGCGCTCGGCGTGGCCACCCTCGCCGCGAGCGGGCACAAGTTCCACGGCCCGCCGGGTTCGGGCGTGCTGCTGGCCCGACGGGGGATCAGGCTCGCGCCGCGACTGTTCGGGGGCGGCCAGCAGCGGGGGATTCGTCCCGGGACCATCGCCGTCCCGCTGGCGATCGGGTTCGCCGCGGCGCTCGACCTCTGGCGTCGCGAGCACCGCGCCCGGATCGAGGGCTGGCGACGGCTGACCGATCGCCTCGTCGACGGCCTCCGACGATCCGTCGGCGCGGACCGGATCGTCCTGAACGGCCCGGCCGACCCCGCGCGACGCCTGCCGCAGACCGTGAACCTCGGATTCCTGCGGCTCGACGGCGACGCCCTCTTGATGCAGCTCGACCTGGCCGGCGTGGCGGCCTCGCTGGGGTCGGCCTGCGCCAGCGGCTCCACGCAACCCTCCCCCACGCTCGTCGCGATGGGCACCCCCGCCGACTGCCTCCGCTCGTCCGTCCGGTTCAGCCTCGGCGCGTTCACCACCGAGGACGACATCGACCGCGCCGTCGCGCACCTCGCCGCGGCCGTCGCCTGGCTCTCGCGCTGAGCCCGGATCGCCCAGGGTTTTTGATTTCTCGAAAAATTCCTTTGGCCGCGCGAGCGGTCGGCTTGTCGTCCCCGGAAATCCGCGTTAAAACGGTTCAATCCAAACACCGTTGGCGCAGCGGAAGCGAGGGGGAGATGGCCGTGGCGGAGGATTCGGGCGAGGAGCGTCGTTCCCTTGAGGAGGTCCATGGCTCGGTCGACGTGGCGACGGGGATCGGGCGGTTCGGGAAGTTCCGACGGCTGTTCTCGTTCCTGGGGCCGGCGTACCTTGTGAGCGTCGGCTACATGGACCCGGGCAACTGGGCGACGGACCTGGAAGGTGGGGCGCGGTTCGGCTACGCCCTCCTCTGGGTCCTGCTGATGTCGAACATCATGGCGTTGTTGCTCCAGACCCTGGCCGCGCGGCTGGGGGTTGTGACGCGGCACGACCTGGCCCAGGCCTGCCGGGCGGAGTATTCGCCGAGGGTCAACTTCACGCTCTGGATCCTCGCCGAGATCGCCATCGCGGCGACCGACCTGGCCGAGATCCTCGGGACGGTGATCGCCCTGAAGCTGATGTTCGGCCTGCCGATGCTGGTCGGCTGCGCGATCACGGCGTTCGACACCTTCCTCCTGCTGTACCTCCAGCGCTGGGGGATGCGGACGATGGAGGCCGTGGTCCTGGCGCTGGTGGCGACCATCGGGGCCTGCTTCCTCGTGCAGGTGTTCATGGCCCAGCCCGACCTGGGCCAGATGGCGGCGGGGCTGAAGCCGTCGCTGCCCGAGGGCTCGCTCGTCGTGGCGATCGGCATCCTGGGGGCGACGGTCATGCCCCACAACCTCTACCTGCACTCGGCGCTGGTGCAGACCCGCCGGATCGGGGCCGACCGCGGCAGCAAGGCGACGGCCTGCCGGTACTACCTGATCGATTCGACGGTCGCCCTCAACGCGGCATTCTTCGTGAACGCGGCGATCCTCGTCCTGAGCGCGGCGGTCTTCCACGCGAATGGGCAGGAGGTGGCGACCATCGAGCGGGCGTACGAGCTGCTCCCCGGCTTCCTCGGCTCGGCCGCGCCCATCCTCTTCGGCGTGGCGCTGCTCTGCGCCGGGCAGAGTTCCACGCTGACCGGGACGCTGGCCGGGCAGATCGTGATGGAGGGGTACCTCCACCTGCGGATCGCCCCGTGGCTGCGGCGCCTCATCACGCGGATGATCGCGCTGGTGCCGGCGGCCATCGTGATCGCCGTGGTGGGGGAGGGCTCCACGCAGGGGCTGCTGATCCTCAGCCAGGTGATCCTGAGCCTGCAGCTCTCGTTCGCCGTGATCCCGCTGATCCACTTCACGTCGAACCGGCGGAACATGGGCGAGTTCGCGACCCCGCTGTGGGGTCAGGTCTTCGCCTGGGCGGTGGCGGCCGTGATCGTGGCGCTGAACGGCCACCTCGTGTATGAGCAGGTCATGGAGTGGATCGGGCTGGCGTCCGAGTCCGGGGTGTACGTGGGGCCGTTCCCGCTCTCGTGGCTCGTGGCGATGGGCCTGTGGGGGCTGGTGACGGCCGTGGGCGGCCTGCTGGGCTGGGTGCTGATCAAGCCGATCGTCGCCCCCTCGCCGGCGTGGAGCCCGCCGTCGCGCGCCGAGATGGACTGGTCCGAGGCCCTGCGCCCCCGCGCCATGGAGCGGATCGGCGTGGCCCTGGAGCACACCGCGGCCGACGTCGAGATCCTCAACCGGGCGCTCGGCCTGGCGCGGTCTCGGGGGGGCGGGGGAGGGGAGCTGGTGCTGCTGCACGTGGTCGACTCCCCGCTCTCGGTCCTCCACGGCGAGGACACGGCCGACCTTGAGACGGGGGCCGACGCCGAGTACCTGGACGGCCTGGTGCGCGCCCTGAGGGAGAAGGGCTACCGCGCCAGCCCCGAGCTGCTCCACGGGCCCGACCCGGCGCGGAGCCTGATCGAGCACCTGCGCGAGCGGCCGGTGGATATCCTGGTCGTGGGCTCGCACGGCCACGGCTGGGTCCGGGACCTGCTCTACGGCGAGACGATCGACCGGGTCCGCCACAAGCTGGACGTCCCGATGCTGATCGCCCGCCCCGAGCCCCCCTCGGGCCCCGAGGCCTGACGCCCCGTCAAGGCCATGGCCGAGGGATTTCGGGCCGATCGGGCGGATTCATTGGGCTTGACCGGGCGACTTGGCCGATCCTGTAACCGAACAAGAAGCCCGGCGGCCGTGACGCGAGGATCGCGCGGCGGTCGCCCGAGAGCCGGCCGTGTCGCGGTCCTTCCGCGTCATCGCATCCGGCCGCCGGGCCCTTTCTCGTACAGGACTCCACGCGGCGGGCCGCCCCCTCTCGGGGCGATCGGACAGACGGCCCGACCGAGAACGCCAAGGAGGGTGGAAGCTATGGTGTTGCCCGGCATGAGTTCGCCGCGAGGAGCCACGCGCCGACGGGCGGCGCTCTGGTCGGCGCTTGCGATCGGCTTCGTGTTGCCTTCGGTCGGCTGCCAGGTGGAATACGCCGGCATGACCCTCCCGTCGGGCAAGTACATGCACGACGACGTCCAGTACTTCTCCCGCGGGCCCGAGTTCCCCTGGGCCAACACCCAGGCCGCCACCCAGCGGGCCCGGATGCGCCAGATGGGGATGGACGTCCCCGGCAGCGCCGAGCCGATCACCACCCAGCGCCCCGGCGCGGGGATGCCGACCGGGGCCCAGAACGCCCTCGGCAACCCGACCGACGTCAACGCCAGCCCGCTGAGCGAGGTCCCCGCCCCGCCGCCGCCGGGCAACGTTCCCGGCCCCGACGGCCAGTAATCGGACGAAGTCCCCCGCAGGGCGACGCCCCCCCGCTCCCGGCGCATCGACGCACGGAGATCGGCGGGGCGTCGCCCGTTGCGTTTCGAAGGGGCGGGGGGGAAGGATTAACCCCGGCCGGTCAGGCGTCCGCGCCGACGGCCGAGAAGGCGGCGGAGGCGAGCGAGGCCTCGAACCGCGCGGGGACGGCCGCGGCCTCGTCGGACTCGGCGGCGGCGATGAGCGTCAGCTCGTTCTCGAACCGGAACGCCCGACGCTGGTCGGCGCATTCGATGAGGAAGATCGTGGGCTGGCGCTTCTCGACGATCCGGTGGATCACCACGCCCTGGCACGCCCTCCCGGTGGTCGACTGGAAGGCAACGAGATCGCCCAGCGTGAACGGCCGCTTCATGGTTTCACCCTCCTTGGCGAAAACGACTCGGCAGAATCCATCCGCCGCATCGTAGCCATTCGCCCCGATCCGTCATCCCCAATCCGGGAGAATCCTCAACTTCGCGGCGGGGACGACCGACGGCCCCCTTCGTTATATAATGGCCCCTAGACGCGAGGCCCCCCCGCCAAACATCCGACTTCCCTCCAGCCCACCCAACGGAGCGACCACCGATGGCCAACCGACGCGACTTCCTGGGGACGGTGATGACGGGCGCGGCGCTGGCCGCGGCGGGGACGACCGCCACGGCGAAGTCCGCCGGCCGGGTGATCGGCGCCAACGACCGGATCCGCTTCGGGCTGATCGGGGCGGGGGCCCGGGGCCAGGAGATCCTCAAGCCGGCGATCGCGTGCGAGAACGTCGAGTGCGTCGCCGTCGCCGACGCCTACACCGGCCGCTTCGCCGAGGCCGACAAGATCGTCCCCGGCGTGAAGACGTTCCAGGATCACCGCAAACTGCTGGAAGATCCTTCGATCGACGCGGTCCTGATCGCCACGCCCCAGCACCTGCACGCGCGTCACTTCATCGACTCCATCGCGGCGGGGAAGGACGTCTACCAGGAAAAGACCATGGCGTTCGACGCCGACGACGCCCGCGAGATGCGGAACGCGCTCGACGGCTCGGGCCGGGTCGTGCAGGTCGGGCTCCAGTGGAACTCCAGCGGCGGCGTCCAGAAGATCCGCGACCGCGTGAAGGCCGGCGAGGTCGGCAAGCCGACCCTGGTGGAGACCCACCACTTCCGCCAGCCGACCCACGGCGGCTGGGTCCGCCCGATCCCCGACGGCTTCGACCCCTCCCAGGTCGACTGGAACGCCTTCCAGGGGGACGCGAAACGGGTCCCGTTCGACGCCGACCGCTTCTTCAACTGGCGGTTCTACTGGGACTACTCCGGCGGCAACGTCTTCGAGAACTTCGTCCACTTCGCGGCCTTCTGGTTCGCCGTGCTGGACCTGGACGTCCCGGAGAGCGTCGTCAGTTCGGGGGGGAACTACCTCAGCCCGAAGATGAACGTGCCCGACGTCTTCACGGTCACGATGAAGCATCGCGAGGGCGTCCTGTTCACGTTCACCTCCATGTTCGGCAACGGCTATTACGAGCCCGGCCGCACCTGCCTGTTCGGCGACAAGGGGACCGTCGTCCACACGCTGGCCGACGTCTTCCACGTCGTCCCCGCCGGCAAGAGGGAGGAGCTGCCCGCCCCCAAGGGCTCGTTCAAGAACCCGACGCCCCAGCACCTGGCCAACTTCTTCGACTGCGTCCGCACCCGCAGCGAGCCGAACTCCCCCTTCGACATCGGCTTCCGCTCCGCCGTCGCCTGCCGCATGGCCGTCGAGGCCTTCCGCCGCAACGCCACCGTCCGCTGGGATCCGGCGACCGAGACCATCATCTGAGCCGTGGCTCCGATCTGGCTTCGTTCGCGCGCCGGGCGAGGACGCCGGCCGCGCGCAAGTCGCGACTCAAATGCGACTTGCGTGAATAACAACTTGGCTTCGTTCGTCGAATTCGAATAGTTTTTCGGACACTCCTCACTTAACTCCACCGTGGCGCGTGGTCCGGGGGAGGTTGGAGGCGGCCCCAGATCTCGTCGAGCTTGAGGGCGAGGAAGCGGACGAGGGTGCGGCGGCGGCGCCAGCCGTAGCGGACCTTCTCCAGCAGGCG
>NZ_JBBCIR010000118.1:0-29838 GCF_037189885.1 Paludisphaera sp. | reverse complement strand
CCGCCGCCGCCGATCCCGCCGCCGCCGATCCCGCCGCCGCCGATCCCGCCGCCGCCGATGCCGCCGCCGGTGGTGCCGCCGCCGACGCCGCCGCCGGTGGTGCCGCCGCCGATGCCGCCGCCGCCGGTGGTGGTGCCGCCGCCGCCGATGTCGCCGGTCACGGCGTTGCTCGGGAAGGCCCAGGTGCTCTGCTTGCCGACGCTCTTGGAGTTGATGGCGAAGTCGAAGTCGACGCCGATCTGCTCGAAGAACGAGTCGGTGACGGTGATGAACCGGACCTCGATGGAGACCTGGAGGTCCTGGAGCCGGCGGAGCTGCCGGAGCAGGTCGGCGACCTGGTCATGCACCTCGGCCGTGTGGCGGATGATCAGGCTGATGCTGAGGAAGAACGGCGTGATCGAGCCGGGGGGCCGCCCCTCGTCGATGTCGTCGCCGCCCAGCCCGCCGCCGCCGAAGGCGCCGCCCAGGCCGTAGGCCGAGGAGACGTCCCGGCCGTCGCCGTCCTGGATCCGCCAGGTGCCCGGCGCGATCGAGGAGGTGATGAGCTGGATCAGCGGCATCATGTCGGCGTCGGAGATCTCGGGCTTGGCCCCCTCGTCGACCGAGGTGCCCCCCGCGCCGGCGCCGAGCAGCGGCATGCCCTGGGCGTCGACCGACCGGGCGGCCGGCGTGGGGTTCATCCCCCGGGCGATCTTGGACGGGTCGGCCTCCTTGGACTTGATCAGGTCGGCCACGTAGTAGGTGTGGAAGAACGTGTCCTGCCGGGTGGCCTGCTTGTTGGTGATCAGCAGCACCTCGTCCTCGGTCGTGTAGCTCAGGCCCAGCGGGCTGAGCATCAGCTTGAGGACGGTCTTCAGCCGGACGTTCTGCAGCTTCAGGTCGACCGGCGTCGAGGAGGTGAGCCCCTCGTCCGTCAGCGCCCTGGGGTCGAGCTGGACGTTCAGGCCGGTGTAGTTGGCGATGAACGCCACGGCCTCGCCCAGCGGCTGCTTGTCGAAGTTGACGGTGATGGGCTCGCGGAGCTTGGCCTCCACGGCCAGGGTCCGGGCGTCCTTGCGGGGCTCCAGGCTCTTGACCATCTCGCGGCGGCTGTTGGTCAGCTCGCGGAACGAGGTCGGGAACGAGATGTCGCGGGTGAGGACCTCGGCGTCGACCGCGGCGGCGGCGTCGACGTTCTGCATCGCCGTGACGAACCCCTCCTCCTTGGCGGAGCGGTTCTTCATGTCGGTCTTGTAGCGGCGCTCCGCCTTGGCCTTGAAGACCATCATCGGGGCGGCGACCTCGGTGGGGTCGATCTCCATGGCCTGCTTGGCGTACTGCTCGGCCTTGTGGAACTCGCCGTCGCCGTAGGCGGCCTGGGCCTTGTCGAACAGCTCCTTGTAGCGCGACTTCTTGGCGGAGTCGGCCTCGAGGATGCGGAGCCGCTTGCGCTCGATCTCCTCGCGGTAGCCCTTGTCCTTCATCTTCTCGTCGAAGATGGACTTGTCCTTCTTCGCGAGTTCGACGGCCACCTCGAGGCGGCGGACCATGGGCTTCTGGAGGTTGGGCGGGATCTCGGAGGCCTTCACGGCCTTGAGGGTGGTCTCGTAGATGGCCAGGGCCTTGTCGGGGTCGGTCTCCTGGAGGCGGCGGGCCTCGGCGATCTTGGCGCCGACCTCGGCGTTGAGCTTCTGGGCGGCGATCGAGTCGCCGTCGTCGGCGGAGGCCATGCGGTCGTTGACCACGGCGCGGCCGGCGGGGTCGCCGATCTGGTCGGTGGTCAGGGACTTCAGCAGCTCCTGGACCTTGGCCTGGAGGTTGTCGTCGAGGACCGGGCCGGCGGAGGCGACCTCGGTCAGCAGGGTGCGGGCGCGATCGCGGTCGCCGCCCCGGAGGGAGGCGAGGGCGGCCTCGTAGAGGCTCAGGGCGCCGCCTTGCTCGGCCAGGTCGATCTGCGCGGAGATCTCCTCGGCCTCGACGCCGGCGCCCTCGGCGCGGGCCTTCTCGGCGGCCTGGCGGGCGGCGGCGTAATTCCCCTCGGAGTACAGGGCCTGGGCCTGGCCGATGGCCGCGGCGCCGGGGCCGGCCGGGGCGTCGTCGTCGGCCGCGGGGGCCGGGGCGAGCTCCAGGTCGGGGGCGGGGAGGGCGGCCGGGACCGGGTCGAGGTCGGGACCGTCGGCGTCCTCGCCCTCCTCGTCGTCGCCGGGGGCGTCGAGCTCGATCGGGTCGACGCCGCTCTTCACGACGGCCAGGTCGAGCGGCGGATTCGTCGCGCCGCGCTCGGCGGAGCGGAGCCGCTGGGCCTCGGCGAACTTGGCGGCCGCGGCGGCCTGGTCGTTCCTCGCGAGCAGGGCGTCGGCCTCGAGCTCGGCGGCGTCGGCGGCCGATTCCGCGGCCGGGGCCGTCGGGGCGGCCTTGATCAGGGCGATCTCGTGCAGGACCGCCTCGGCGCGGTCGGCGGTCAGGGCCGGCACGACGTTCATGGCCTGGGCCTGGCGGGCCTTGGCCTCGGCCTCGGCGAGCTTCCCGACCTTCACGAGCTGGCGCGACTCCTGGACGAGCACGTCATACACGCCGGGGCTGGACTGCTCCTTGGGGTCGGCGCCGCGGATGGCGTCCCGCTTCCGCAGGGCGCGGGCGGCGGCCGCCACCTTGTCCGGGTTGTCCTCGAACATGCCGTAGGACAGGCCCCAGCCCTTCACCTCCAGGGCGATCGCCTCGGCCGACTCGAACTGGCGGTCCGCCAGCGCCGCGCGGGCCTCGGCCAGCCTGGCCTTGGCGGCCTTGTGGTCGACGACCTTCGTCGGCGCCGCGGCCGCGGGGTCCGCCTTGGGGCGGGCCTTGGCCAGCGCCTGGCGGGCCTTCGCCGGGGTGGAGTCGAAGAGGCCCCACTTGACGCCCAGGGCGTCGGCCTCGTCGATCTTCGCCTCGGCGGCGTCGTAATCGCCGGTCATGATCAGCTCGCCGGCCTCCTGCAGGAGCCAGCGGCCCTTCTGCTTCAGATCCGGCTCCTCGCCCTCCGTCGTGCCGGTGCGCGAGGCGACCGGCGGCGCCGAGGGGGTGGCCGTCACGGCGACCGGCCGCTCGGCCGGGGCCGGCGTCGTCGCCGGCGGCGTCGCGGCGGGCGCCGCGCCCTTGACCCGCTTCAGCTCCCGGACGTAGTCGTCCAGCAGCTTCTGGTGCTCGGGCTCCAGCTCGTCGCGATACATCTGGGCCGCGTCGAGATACTTCGCGGCCAGGTCGAACTGCCCGCTGTTGAACAGCCGGGAGCCCGCCTCCAGGTACTTGACCGGCGGGGCGGGGGCCGGCTTGCGGGCCGTCGTCGACGGCGACGCGGCCAATTCGTCGGGGGCCGCTCCTTCCGTGGACGCTCCCCCCACTGCGCCGAGGATCATGGTGACAGTGAGCGCTCTGAGCCTTCTCAACGCGACCTCCTTTCGCCGCCACGCGGACGACCGCCGACATCCCTGAGAGCGGCCTTCGTTCGTGTCCTCACGGCGAGACGCGATTCTGCTGGCAGCTGCGACCGAAAACCGCCCGGTACACCGAGGCGGGGTCTTCCTCTAACCGTCCGACATGGAACGCACCCTCCCCGCGGCGTCTCGCCGATGCGCCCCGGAAGGGACGCCCGGTCCGCGCGCCGGGAGCGGGAGAAGATGCGGCGGTGTGTACCTCTAACAAGAGTTTCGGTCAAGGCGGGGGGTCGACTTTTCCCGAAAACGCGGAAAATGCCGCGCGCGCCGAAAAGGCAAGAAAAAACGCCTCCCCCGGCGTGGGGGAGGCGTTCATCGCGTCGAGGATTAGGGGCCCGGGACGGGGGTCGATCAGCGACGCCCGCCCATCATGCCGCTGCCCATCATGCCGGGGCCCATCATCATGTCGTAGCCGCTCCCCATGGAGCTGGATCGGACCTTGTCGGACTCCTGGAGCTCGCGCTTGTAGGTGCTCTCGACGTCCTTGCGGACCTCGTCGAGGCGGTCGTCGGCCTCGTCGCGCAGCTCGACGGCCCCGTCGGGGCGAAGCAGCAGCGCGGCGGCCGGCTGGGGGATGACGTTGCCGGGGAAGTCGGCCGGCAGGGGCTTGAAGCCCCCCGCCACGTCCACGACCATCAGGCGGCTGTTGAAGTCGATCCGCCGGTTCTTCTGGCCGGTGCCGTCGGCGGTGGGGATCGCCGTGGAGAGGGGCTCGCCGGCGCCGATGATCTCGCCGGGGGCGGCGTCGATGTTCCTCGGCAGCGTCAGGCCGTCCTCCGGGTTGAACTTCACCACCTGGAACGTCACCTTCATGTCCGACCTCGGGCTCGGCGGCAGGACACCCATCGCGTAGGCGGTGACGTCCGGCGGCATGTGCACCTCGTCCGTCGGCTCGCTCCAGGGGCCGGCCAGCTCCTCCGACTTGTTGTCCACGCCGGGGGAGACGTCGTCGCGGTTCAGGTTCGGGTTGAAGACCACGATCCGGATCCGATAGCGGTAGCTCTCGTCGGGCTGGGCGGTGAAGTCCAGCGCCCGGATCATGACCCGCTTCTCCTCCGAGCGCCAGAAGTTGGTCAGCGTCTCGGCGGAGCCGCCCATCATGCCGCCGCCCATCATGCCGTCCATGCCGCCCATCATGCTCATCATGCCGGCCATGCCGGCCATGCTGCTGCCGCTCCCCATCATCATGCCGCTATCGCCGCCCATCATCCCGGCGGAGCCCATCATCCCGGCCGAGCCCATCATCATCGAGCCCATGCCGGCGGAGCCCATCATGCCGTAGCCCCCCATGCCGCCCTGCGGCGACTGCGACGGGTCGGGGATCTCCTTCAACTCCTTGGGGACGAGGCTGGCGATGTGGACCTTCTCCCACAGGCCGTGCTCCAGGAACGGCAGCGGGTCGACGAGGTTCTCCGGTCGGGCCTCGTCGGGGACGAGTTCCTCGTCCTCCATCGGGAGGTTGTCGAGGATCTCCAGGTTGCGGTCGGCGTTGACGTCGGCCCAGTCGCCCCACGAGCCGTCGGCCTGCTTGACCTGGCGTTGGAGGTCCAGCCGGCGATAGTTCGGGTGGGCGATGGTGGCGTTCTTAAGGGCCTTGCGATAGTTCTCCTTCATCTGCTCATGGTCGAGCGTGCCGGTGATCGCGACCCAGCGGAGGCCGGTGGTGACCTCCTTGGGAGGGGGGCCCTGGGGCTTCGTGAGGGCGTCCTCGGGCTCCTCCTCGTCCTTGGAGGCGGGCTCGTCCCTGCCGGCGAGGCGGGCCTGCATCTCCTTCCGCTTCCGCTCGAACTCGGCCTGGGCCTTCTTCTTCTCCTCGGGCGTCTGCGGAGGACCGCCCATGCCCATCATGCCTTCCATGCCCATCCCGCCCATGGAACCCATCATGGAGCCCATCATCGACGACCCGCCACCGCCGCGACGGCCACGCCGCCGACCACGGTTGAACGTCTGGGACTTGGGGGGCTCCTTGGGCTCGGCCTCGACGATCCGGTTCCCCTCGGAGTCGAGCGCGTAGAGGAGGCCGCCGCCGCGCCCGGGGTAGGCGTAGACGTTGGTGGCGGCGATCAGGACGGGCTGGTCGCGGATCAGGCCGGCGCCCGGCTCCGGGGTCACCCACTCCTGGCGAGGCCGGAAGTCGGCGGCGACCAGGACCATGTTGGCCGATTCCTCGGCCTCCTTGGCGAAGTCGGACGTCTTGATCCCGTCCTCGACGAGGGTCTGGACGATCTCCTCGGTCGGGACCTTGCGACGCAGGTTGGAGTCGGAGGCCTCCGCGGCCTTCTTGATCTGTTCGGGCTGGACCTCGATCGTGGGCCGCGACACCGCCTGGAACAGGCAGAGGACGAAGACGACCGAGGCCAGGGCCACGGCGATCTTGTCCCCGAATCGCAGGCCGAAATTCTTGAGTTTTTCCGCGGTGGCGTTGGCCATGCGACGGTCTCCGTCGGAAGAAGGCCCCCCGAGGGCCGGGGGGACGTTGGGTCCGGTCGTTCTCGCTCCGGCGGGAGCGGGTCAGGGCTGTCCTTGCTGGGGGGCGTCGGCCTCGGCGGGAGCGGCCTCCTCGGCCTTGGGCTCCTCGGCCGGCGCGGTCCCCTCGGCCTTGGGCTCCTCGACGGGGGCCGCTTCGGCCTTGGGCTCCTCGGCGGGGGCGGCCTGGGCTTCATCAGCCTCGGGGGCCTCGGGAGCGGCCGCGGGCTGCTCGACGGGGGCCTCGGCCTTGGGCTCCTCGGCCTCGGGCTGCTCGGTGGTCATGGCGTCGGATTCGGCGTCGGCGTCGGCCTCGCCGGGGGAGGCCTCCTCGGCCGCCTCGGGGGTGGGCTCGTTGTAGAAGCGGGCCTGCCCGTAGACGGTCACCTCGACGATGTTGTAGTAGAGGTCGGGGCTGGGCTCGACGCTCTTGGCCTCGGTGATGGCCTTCTCGGCCTCCTTGCGCTTCTCGGCGCGGTCGACGCCACGCCGGTCGACCCCCTTGCGGGCCTGGGCCATGCCGCCCATGCCGCCCATCCCGCGCATCATGCCGGGGCCCATCATGCCGGACCCCATCATCCCGGGGCCCATCATGCTCATGCCTTCGGCCCCGCCCATTTCGCCCATCATGCGGCCCATCATGCCGCCGTAGCCGCGGCGTCCCCCCATCATGCCGGGGCCCATCATGCCCATCCCCATCATGCCGTAGCCCGAGAACTCGTCGCCCTTCTCGGGCTTGACGACGGGGTCGGTGGTGCGCTGGAGTTCGAAGTCGCGGACTTCGATGGACATGGGGGAGTTCTCGAAGGCCACGAGCAGGTCGGGGACGCGCTCCTGGTCGACGAGGACGGTGACCATCACGGGGAGGATCTTGTACTGGGTGGCGTTCTCGGGCTTGAGGTAGAAGACGCTCTCGGCGGTCTCGATCTTGCCGCCCATCCCGCCCATGCCGGGGCCGCGGCCTCCCTTGGCCATGCCGCCGGAGCCCATCATGGCCATCATGCCCTCGGAGCCCATGCCGCCCATCCCGCCCATGCCACCTTCTTCAAACTCTTCCTCGGGCTCGTCGGGATTGACGATGGGCTCGGCCTCTTCCAGCTCCTCGCCCTTGGCGAGCGAGCGCTGGTCCTGGGCGACGGCGCTGCCGACTTCGAGGACCTTGATCTCCTTGACGGAGGCGGTGTCCCAATCCCTGGCGTCGCGGTTGACGTCGGCGATGACTTCCAGGACGGTGCGCTGGACCCAGAGGCGTTCCTGGGCGGACCAGACCTCGTTGAGCTTCGGGAGCTTGTTGATGTCGAAGGCGACGACCTGGAGCAGCTGGTCCCTCGGGGCCGAGGCGACGACGCCCTCGCCGGTCTCGTAGTCGAACGGGCGGAAGACCTTGAAGACCGAGTCGACGTACTCGGGGTAGGCCTCGATGTAGTCGATGATGGCGAGCTGGACGGCGGTGCCGGCCACGTCCTCGGGCCACTTGCGGCCCCACTTGGTGAACCGCTCGGCGACGGTCTCCGGCCAGGTGAGCAGGGGGGCCTGGCGCTCGTAGAGCGCCTCCCAGGCGGCGTCGACGTCCTTGTTCAGGACCTCGGTCTTCGCCTGGACGATGGGGGCGAAGTCGGCCGTGGGGACGGCGCTTGAGGCGTACTGCTGCACGTCCTTGTAGGCCGATTCGATCTTGTTCTTCTCGTCCTCCGCGGCCTTCTGGACCGGCCCGGAGCCGAGCACGTAGGCCCCGGCGGAGAAGAGGACGGCGACGCAGATGGAGATCCAGAAGCGGTATCGGACGACCTGCGAGAGGAATGCCTTGACTTGATCCATGGGAGGTGCCTCGTGCGCGAGATGCGGTGGAGATGTCGATCCTGGGCGCCGGCCGGGGAGTCCCGGCCGGCGGGTTCGCGAGGGATCAGGGCGCGGTGGCGTCGGCCGGCGGCTGCGCCGGGGCCCCGGCGGCCGGGGGAGTTCCCGTGGCCGGGGGAGTGCCCGCGGCCGGGGCGGTCCCGCCCGCGGGGGCGTCCGCCGGCTGACCGCTGAGCGCCTTGTTGATGGCGCTGTCGATCGCCTCGGATTGCTCGATCGAGGCCTTCTCCAGCTCCGCCTCGTTCGGGATGGTCATGGAGCCGGCCTTGGACTTCTCCACCTCCTGCATCTTCGAGGTGATCTCCACGAGCTGGGCCCTGCGGGCCTCCAGCAGCTCCTCGGGGGTCTTCGCCTTGTCCTCGTCGCTCGGCTCGGGGGGGATCCAGACGAACTGGATGAGGAAGTCGGTGCGGGTGAGCTTGCGGATGTCCTTCTCGGAATCCTTGCCCATCGCGCCCATGCCCCGCATACCCCGCATGCCGGAGTACTGGGCCATCATGCCTTCCATGCCCATGCCCATGGCGCCGGGCATGCCGCCGCTCCCCATCATGCCGCCCATCTTGCCCATCGGGCCGCTGCCCATGTAGGAGGCCATCATGCCCTCCATGCCGCCCATCATGCCCCCCTCCGTGTCCTCGGGCGGGGCGGCGCGGTCGAGCAGCGGGACGGTGCGGCTGGCGAGGTTGTTGTTGGCGCTCCCCTTCTCGCTGGTCCACTCCTTGTCGGCGTGGTGCCAGGTCAGGGCGACGTGGGTGACGCCGTAGAGCCGCAGCGACGGGGAGTTGAGGTTGCGCAGGACCTTGCGCACCAGGAACTCCAGGGGCCCGAAGTCGACGCGCCTGGGGTCGTCGACCGGCAGCCGGAGCTGCTCGGCGTTCGGGTACGGGTTGTAGTGGTGGCCGACGATCTGGACGATCCAGCCCGCCCCCTCGGGGGGGTTGGCGGCGTCGTAGGGGTGCATGAGCTGCTTGTAGACGGGCTTGATCTCCTCGTCGAACCACTCGGCGGCGACGTCCTCGCGCCAGACCGGCATGATCTTGTCGACGTGGACCCGCAGCTTCTCGATCAGGTACTCGTTCTTGGGGTCGTCCGGCGCGAGGCCGTAGTCGACGACCGGGTTGGGGAGGTAGTTGCTGATGGTCTTGAGGAACGCCGGCCACATCCCCTTCTGGGACGGGTCGATGATCAGCGCCTTGCCCTCCTCGAACTTCGACGTCCACTCCGACTTGGCGGCGTCCAGGCCGCTCTTGATCTGGGCGCCGTTCTTGGAGACGCCGGTGGCCTGGTCGACGGCCGCCTTGAACTGCGGCGTGGAGACCCGCGCCAGCGCCCGGTAGTCCCCCAGGACGAACAGCGAGCCGAGGCCGAGCATGATCAGGGCCGAGGCGGCCAGGGCCCACGGCTTCTTGGCGCGGATCAGCCGGACGCGCTCGATCTCCGGCGGCAGCAGGTTCGTCCGCAGGGCCGCCCGGCCCGCCCCCTGGAGGGCGAGCCCGTAGGCGACGGCGAACGACGAGATGTTGTCCTGGAACTGGGGGGCGGCGGTCACCTCCTCCCCCTCCAGCCGCGCGAAGGCGTCGACCCGCTCGACCTCCTGGCTGAGGTTCTGCTGGAGGAACTTCTGGAGCCCCGGCAGCTTGAAGCCGTTCCCCAGGCCGACCACCTTGCGGATCTTGGCCGTCCGGTTGATGCTCGAATAGAAGCCGATGGAGCGGTTGATCTCGCTGGCGAAGTCGTTGAAGACCCCGCGCATGGCGGTGAAGATCGCCCGCGGGTCGGGGGCCTTGGTGGCGTTGCGCTTCAGGTGCTCGGCCTTGGCGAAGGTGAGCTTCAGCTCCTTGGTCAGCGCCCGGGTGAAGTGGTTGCCGCCGATCGGGACGTTCCGCTGCCAGATCCGCACGCCGTCGGTGATGATCAGGTCGGTGTTGTCGGCCCCGATGTCCAGGACGACGACCGAGTCCTTCGACCCGCTCCCCTTGATCTGGTCATAGGTGACGTAGTTGAACAGGGCGATCGGGGCCATCTGGACGACGTCGACCTCGATGCCGGCGACGGTCAGCGGCAGGATGGCGCGGGCGATCTGGTCCCGCTTCATGGCGAAGAGGCCGACCTCGGCCATCGTGAAGTCGTCGTCGCCCCCCTCCTCCTCGTCGTCGCCGATCTGCTGGTAGTCCCAGACGACCTCCTCCAGCGCGAAGGGGATCTGCTGCTTGGCCTCGAACTTGACGATGTCCGGGATCCGCTTCTTCTCGACCGGCGGCAGCTTGATGAACTTGACGAGGCCGGCCTGGCCGGGGACGCCGATGGCGACGCGGCAGCCCTTCAGGTCGTTGCGGTCGGTGAACGTGGCCAGCGCCTCGCGCACCAGCTCCTCGGGCTCGGCGTCCGGCTGGCTGAGCAGCTTGGGATACTCGATGAAGTCGAACGCCTCGGCCACGACGTGCTCGGCGTCCCCCCCGGGTGCCAGCTTGAGCGCCTTCAGCGCGGCCTGGCCGATGTCGATCGCCCAGACGGACTGGATCTTCGCCATTGAGGTTGGACTCCTCCGCGGGTGACTCGCGTCGAGCGGGCGGGAGGCCCCGCCGCGGTCGGGCCCTGTCGTCCGCCGTATCGTGCAATCGGGTCTTGGTATCGGTTCGATGGATCCGGGATCGGCGCGGCGGACGTGGGCGAATGGGGCCGATCCCGGGGCCGCCCTCGTCCCTATCTCCTTCGATGCGGCGCGGCGGCGAAAAGTTCCGACGCCCTCGGCGCGATTCCGGCGCCCCGCGCACGCCCGTAGTCTAGCACAACGCCGGGGCGTCGCCCCGGCTTCGGGCGCGCGGGACCGCCAGTGCATCATCTCCGCGGCCCGCTGTCAACGACGCGGCGGCCCCCCCATCGTGCGACGTGATAGGGGCGGGGAGGCGCGACGGCCCCCTTTCCACGTCGCGGCGGCCCGGTTTGTTCGGGAGATTCGGCGGATCCGCGCCCGGGGGCGTTCGCATGGCACGGATCGATGATCGATGGAATCCATCGATCGACGGGGCCCGGGGCCGGCCTCAGCGGGGGGGCGTGGGCCGGCGCGAGGGCGCCTCGGCGGTGGCGGCGGGGAGGCGGGGGACGACGGACTCGCCCGGGGCGTCCTCCGGCTCGGCCGGCGGCGGGAGTTCCTCGCGGGCGATGTTCTCGGCCGCGGCCTCGGGCTCGGCTTCGAGATCGTCGTCGCCGGGCGACTCGACGGTGTCCCCCTCGACCAGCTCGACCCGGAAGTCGTCGAACCAGGCCTCGCCGTAGCCGGCCAGGCCAAGGGTGACGGTGAAGTCCAGGTCGACGGGGGCCTTGCGGTAGAGGACCACGCGCGACCAGTTGTTGATGAGGTCGGTCGAGCGGAACTGGAGCTGCTCGCCGCCGATCGAGTCTCGCACCACGATCCCCCCCGCGCCGGGGGCCGAGGTGATCGGCCGGCGGACGACGACGGAGACCCGCACGAGGTTGTTGGCCCGGACCTTCACGGCCGGGGACCGGACGGCGACCAGCGGGTGGTCGACGAACGGCGGGAGGGTGGTCTCCAGCTCCTTGGGGTCGACCGGGGTGGCGTTCAGGCGGATCGCGCGGTTCCCCTGAAGGCTGGAGGGGACCTTGTGGTCGGGGGGGACGACGGCCATCCTGGGCTCGACGCGGTCGGCCTGGTAGCTCATGTCCATCCAGCCGTCCTCCTTCATGGCCTCCGCGTCGTCGAAGTCGCCGGAGGGGACGCGGTTCGGGCCGAACCGGTAGCCGGTGGAGCCGCGAATCCAGTCGAGCCAGACGTACAGCTCCGGGAGGGTGGCGTAGGAGACCAGCGGCGGGCAGCTCGTGGGCCTGAGCAGGACGCCGGGGACCGCGGGGGCGTCTTCCGGGCGGCGCTCGCCGGGCTTGAGGTCGGCGCCGGCGGGGTCGAAGTGGGCGACCGTCGCGCGGGCGATGGCCCTGTAGCCGTTCGCCCAGTGGTTGAAGGCGAGGATCCGCAGCGGCCTCTGGGCGCGCCGGGCCTCCTTCCAGGCCAGCGCGAAGTCCTCCCGGTCGCGGGCGTCGCGGGCCGACTTCACGCTCGCCTCGGCCTGGGCGAGCAGCTCGACGGCGTCGTTGAACGGCTTGGTGAGGCCCAGCGCCCGGCGCTGTTCCACGTCCTCCTCGCGGATGACGGTGATGCCCTCGGCGGCGAGCCGGCCGTTGATCTCGGCGACCTGGCGGATCATCGCCTCGGCCTGCTCGATGGCGAGCTGCACGGCCGTCGGCCGGGCGCGGAGGATGGCCGACTCGACGCGGTCCTTCAGGGCCATGTCGGACGTGCACAGGATCATCGCGGTGGTGTCGAACTCGGCGACGTTGATGAACGTCCCCCCCGGCACCCGACGATGCTCCAAGACCTCCACGCCGCCGGGGCTGATCTCGAACGCCTCCACCCCCTGGGTGAGCGTCGACTGGATCACCAGGTCGCGGGCCGCCATCTGGTTGGGCTGGTACTGGGTGGAGGCGGAGTAGTCCGACAGGAGCAGGAGCGTGCCGCGGCCCTGCACCTTGATCGCCGCCGCCTCGTAGGCGGGCTTCGGCTTGTACTCGGGGACGAGCCGCACCTTCGTCGACGGCATCGAGCCCGGCGGCGGGAGTTCCGACGGCCAGGGGTCGAAGACGGGGAACATCGCGATCGGGCCTTCCCCCTGCGCGAGCAGCCCCTCGACCAAGTCGATCTCCATGTTCAGGAGCGCGGCCTCGATGAGCAGCGTCCGGCCGGCGGGGCGGGTGAGGTCGGCGTCCCCCTGGAAGATCAGCCCGCGATAGCCGGCGGCGAGCGCCATGTACGCCATGGTGCGCAGGTGCTCCGGCAGGGGGCGCGGCACTCCCCACGACGGCGGCGGGGCGTCGCCCCAGATGGCCGTCCGCAACGTCGGGGGGGAGGCGGCCGGGATCGTCGCCCAGAAGTTCTGGCCGATGTTCGCCCGCATGGTCAGGTCGCGGCGCTGGGCGAGGAAGCGGTGGAACTCCTTCGGATCCTGCGAGGCGGCCCAGTGGTTCGTGGCGACCGCGATGGCGTCCAGGTTCATCGGCGACCGGGCGTAGAGCGGCAGGTCGCCCCGGACCTCGCCCATGACCAGCCGCGAGGCGTCGGGGCCCATGCCGTGGATGGCCCGGATCAGGTCGCGCGAGCGCGCCAGCTCGGCGTCGCGGATCTTCATCTCGCGGTTGCGGCCCAGGTCGCGGCCGATCATCCAGAAGGCGGTGGAGGAGGCGAACGGGAAGTCGCGGACCTGAGCCAGCCGGCCGTCGGCCCCCTCGCCCCCCTCGTCGGAAGAGAGCCGGGGGATCAGCCAGAAGCCGCGGTCGACGGCCTCCTGGAGCCGATCGCGGTCGGCGTCGTGCTCGTCGACGAGCATGTCGAAGCCGTACCGGCGAAGCTCCGTGACGTCGGCGCCCGGGGCCTCGATCGCGGTGGGGACCCAGAAGTGCCGGCGACGGTCCTCGCCCATGCGGGTGAGCTGGTTGCGGTCCAGGCGGATCCCCTCGAACTTGGCGCCCGGGGCGTCGGCGACGGCCGGCGGGGCGGCGATGGGGTTGGCCTCGGGGACCGGCGGGGCGTCGGCGTCGGCCTCGTCCGCGAGGTCGATCTCGGCGGGCCCCGCGCCGGGGGGCGACCAGGCGGCGGCGACCTCGGGCGGGACGGGGGTCAGGGTCAGGTCGTCGAGGAAGACCTCGGAGCCCCCCTGTCCCCCCATCAGGTTGACCACCACGCTGTCCACGTAGGCGCCTTCCAGGCTGACGGGCCGACGGGACGAGACGCGCAGGACCCGCGCCTGCTCCTCCAGCGACGGCGGCAGGTGGATCACCTCGAGCCGCTGCCAGCGGTCGACCCGGTCGAAGATGGTCCCCGGAACCAGCAGGAACGACGGCGCGCGGGTCTCCGGGTCCACGTCCTTCGGGAGCACGACCCGGACGAACAGCCGTATACCGGCGCGGTTGGCCCGGACCTGGAGCGAGACGTTCAGCGCGTCGGTCACCGGGACGTCGGGGACCGGATAGCTGACGAAGAAGGCGCTGCCGGGCTCGGACTCGAAGAGGAAGCGCTCGGAGAGCGTCCCCTCGTAGGCGGCGCGATCGGATCGGTCGTGCGCCAGCAGGTTGACGGCGGCGTCGGTGTGCTCGCGACGCCAGGCGACGCCCGGGGATTCGAACCCGTCGCGCAGCGAGGCCGTCTCGGCCCCGGCCCTCGGCGCCTCGATCCGGCCCTCCTCGATGGCGGCCTGCTGGGCCCCCGCCGTCGACCAGGCCGACGCGGCCAGGGCCGCGCCCAGGACCAGCCGCCACCCCATGCGCGATCGTCCGCTTCCCATCGGGCCGAGACCTCCGTGTACTCGGACCATCCTCGCCGGATCCTCCGAATCGCGGATGCTACCCGCCCCCCGCGAAACCGAGAAGGTCAATCCCGAGTTGGCTTCGTTCGTCGGCGCGCCCGGGACCGCGATCGCCGCAAATCCATGCGCGACAATCATGTATCGACGAACAAGCTTGGCTTCGTTCGTCGAAAACGATGCGAGAACCCGACGCGGCGAGGAGTGGCGACGGCGCGCGGGGCGGGTCGGCGCCGGCTCCACGATTCGGGGCGCGGAGATAGCGCGGGCCGCGCGGACGCCCACTTCATAATCATGAAGAGGGCCCGCGGCCCGATCATGTCCCCTCTCCCCCTGGGAGAAGGTGGCCGCGCGGCGGCGGGCGAGGGCCTGGGCGCTTCGGAGAGAGCACCGGCCGCGCGAACCTTGAGCCGTCGCGATCTCCGAAATCCGAAGGCCCTCACCCGGCCCTCCGGGCCACCCTCTCCCGGCGGGAGAGGGGACACGCGTTTCACGCTCGCCGGGCATGCCACGCGGACGCGCCGCTCGGTCCGCGCGGCGTCCCGGCTCGTCGTCGCGTCTCGCATGGCCCCCCCGGATCGGCTCGCCTCGGATCGGAACGTCGGGACGGACGATCCATCCCTTCGAACGGATGATCCGCGGGAGGGGGGGCGGGATTTCAGGGAAATCGCCGGGTCAGCCGGATTTCCTGTCCTCGGGGCCGGGCGAGCGGCCGGATTCGCGTTCTCGCTTCACGGCGTCGGGGTCGGGGCCGGGCTGGCCGGCGTCGCGACGGCCGCGGTCGGTGGTCGCGCCGCCGTCGCGGTTGGCGTCGCCGCCGCCTTCGAACTGGTCGGGCTTCTTCGGGTCTTCGGGCATGGCCGGGGCTCCGATGGGGTGAGAGGTTCAACTCCCCTTGGCCAAGCAATTCCCGGACCCCTCGGCGCCGCGACGGCGGCGGGAAAGCGCAAGGCCCCGGCGCGGGGGTCGCGCCGGGGCCTCGGGGTAGGGCCGGAGGGATGGCGTCCGTCGGGGCGATCAATAGGAGTCGCTGCCCACGACCTCGCCGAGCGAGGTGGTGCCGATGGCCCACCAGGTCTGCCAGTTGATGGAGTTCTTGATGAACTTCACGCTGCCGTCGCCGAACAGGGCGTTCACGCCGCCGGAATGGTTGCTGTTGGCGTTCTGGTAGTGGGCGTGCTCGGCCTGGGCGCAGCAGTCCATGCGGCAGGCGCTCCACTTGGTGGCGCCGGGGGGATAGACGGTGTTGAACATCGAGTATCCCATGGCGCCGGCGGCCCAGTGGTTGCCGCGGCCGGTGCCGCCGTTGGTCTGGAACGCCGCCTGGCAGGTGGCGTCGTCGCTCTTCAGGAGCTGGATGGCGTTGGCCAGACGGCCGACGTCGACCTGATTGGCGGCGCCGGCGCTGGAGACGTTGCCCGTGGAGTTGCCCGGGAGGGGGCCGCCGAAGCGGTTGCCGACCAGCGCCTCGGAGAAGGCGAGGGTGTTGGAGGTGCCGTCGATGATGTCGGCGGTGGTCGAGCCGCGGTTGTAGCCGAAGACGCCGGTGGTGTTGGCGGCCGCGGCCTGGCAGCAATTGTAGGTCGAGGTGCCGACGCTGGAGTGATAGCTGTTGATGTTCGTCTTGCCGGCGTTGCCGTCGGACGGGCAGAGGAAGCCGGCGATCCGGCTCTCATACACCGTGCTATTGATGTAATAGCCCGGCTGGCCGCCCCAGGCCGGGGCGTAGTTGAAGTTGGCCGCGTTGTACAGCGGCTGCTGCTCCAGGTAGCCCAGGAGCAGGGCGTGCGCGCTCCAGGAGTCCCAGGCCGGGACGCCGGTGTCGATGTTGGGGGGGGCGTACGGCGCCTGCGTGGAGCCCGGCGGGAAGGTGGAGTGCGTCGAATGGTAGTTGTGCATCGCCAGCCCGATCTGCTTCAGGTTGTTGACGCACTGCGAGCGCCGGGCGGCCTCGCGCGCCGCCTGGACGGCCGGCAGGAGCAGGGCGATCAGCACCGCGATGATCGCGATGACGACGAGCAATTCGATGAGCGTGAAGCCCGCGCGCGGACGTCGATGCATGGGTACGACTCCTCGGGAAGGTCGATGACTGATGGATGTGATGCCCCGGGGTCGGGGTGGGATCAGTCGGCGGACTCGGGAGCGGGAGCGGGCGGCGGGGTGGGCGCGGCGGCCGATCCCCCCTTCTTCTTGCTCTTGTTCTTCATGAACTCGGCCATCTGGTTCGTGGCCTGCTGGTGCTCCTCGGACGAGGTCGTCATCCCCTCCTGGGACTCGCCGCAGCCGGCGAAGGCCAGGGCGACGGCCGCCGTGAAGATCCAGACGATCCCCCGAGCGTTCGGAAAGCGGGCGTGGGTCATCATGGGCAACTCCCTGCGAATCGGACGTGTCGCGTGGAGACGGGTCGACGGCGCGCGAGGGCTCGCCGATCGGCGGAAGGCCGATCTTCCCTCGCGGAGATGAGAACGCAATCATTCGGAGGCCGTATCGCACTCGGCCGCCGTGCAACGCGGGTGATCGCCGCCCGCCCCGTCGGTCACTTATTGGACGGCGTCACTATAGCACGGGGGTTATCGGCATCAATCGCCCAATCCCTGAATCTCCAACATTTCTATTCTGGCAAGTGCGCCAGTGTACAGTCATCCCCGACAGATCTCCCGATGCGGCCCATCCGTCGGCCCGCGCGGGGGCGAGACGAGGCGAGCCCGGACGCCTGGGGGAGGCGGCCGGGCTCGCGGGGGTTTTCGTCGGGGGCGAGGGGCGCGTCAGTCGGCGAGGACGCGGACGGCGCGACGGTCCTCGAAGGTCCGGCCGTACATGTCGGTGGCGCGGACGTGGATCAGCCGCGTCCCCGGCTCGAGTGAGGCGCCGTCGCCGCCCAGCTTCGCCTTCCAGATGTGGGTGGACTTGGCGGGGGCGGGGAGCTTGCGGCCCGGCGGCGGGGCGGGGGCCTTCTCCAGCTCCTTCATGGCGAGGTAGAACGGGTCCTCCGCCCGGACCCGCTCCATCGTCCGCCACGGCCCGGAGTCGCCCAGGCGGATCTCGACGGTCGACTTCTCGTTGCCGGCGAAGACGTTGACGTGGACGTCGGTCGCGGCGGCGTCGGCGGCGGCGACCTCGTCGGGGGCGTGGATGTTCATCTGATGCTCCGACGGCCGGCGCGCGGCGTGGAAGTCGATGACGTACCGGGGCCCGTCGAAGGTGACGATCGAGTAGCCGTTGGGCGCGCCGTCGGACATGGTGGCGTTGGGGATGCCGTTCTCGTCCGGCGCGCCGGCCCACCACGACCCGCAGACGGTGGCGTGGACCAGGTGATGGTGCGGGTTGTCGGCCGGGAAGCCGTCCTCGGGGCCGAGGAACCGCTGGTCCTGCCGGTGCAGGTGGGCCGAGAGCGACAGCGTGTTGGGGCGCTCGGCCAGCATCTTGAACAGCTCGGCGCGGTCCTCGATGGCGTCGATCGGGATGTGCATCGCCAGGACGACGAGCTGGTCCTTCGGGGTGTTCGCCAGGTCGTTGCGGATGAACTCCAACTGCTTCTCGCCGAGGCCGCCGTGGTAGCGCCCCTTCGAGCCCTTCACGGCCGGGTCGGGGGCGACCCAGACGACGTCGTCGAGGACGATGAAGTGGACCGGGCCGTGGTCGAACGAGTAATACGAGGGGCCGAAGTAGTGCTCCCAGGTCTCGTCCGAATAGCGGTCGTCGGCCGCGTCGTAGTTCATGTCGTGATTCCCCAGGACGTTGTACCAGGGGAGGCCCAGGAGGGAGACCGCCTGCTTGAGCGGCGGGTAGACCGACAGGTCGTCGAACACGACGTCGCCGAGGGTCATCCCCAGCACCGCGCCGTGGTTCCCCTGGAGGATCAGCGGCTCGATCACGTCGCGGGTGATGTAGTCGACCTCCTTGACGTTCCGGGGCTGGGTGTCGCCGAACAGGAGGAGCTTGAAGGAATCCGGCTCCTCGCGGCGGACGAGCGGGAAGTCGACCGACTCGGGCAGGGGTCCGGTGGGGGCGACGCCGGGGAAGTGGGTCTTCGGCGACCCGCCCGGCTTGTGGATGTAGTAGAACCTCGGCAGGTTCTCGGCGTCGACGGGGGTCATCCAGTGGCGGGGCTTGACGACGAACAGGATGGTGTCGTCGTCGACCGGGAGCGAGTACCGCCCGGCCTCATCCGTCAGGACGACCTCGCGGCCGTTGGAGACGCGGACGCCGGCGATCCCCGGCTCCCCCTCGCCGCGACGGCCGTCGCCGTCCTTGTCTTCGAAGACGTAGCCCGACGCGGCTTGCGCCGCGGGTTCGGCGGGCGCGGCGGGCGCCTGCCAGGCGAAGGCGAGCGAGCAGGAGGCGAGGGCCGCGGCGGTCGCGGCGAACGGTCGCATGAGCATAACTTGCGTTCTCCAGGGCCTGATCGAATCCCGGGCACGGAGCGTCCATCTATATCAAGTCGCGCGGGCCGTGTCATCAACTAATGGAGACATCGACGCGCCAGTTTTCAAAAGGGGCGCCCCCGATTTTCGGCGCGGGCGTCGGCCATATTCCAAGCGCCGAAATCGCCGCCGAGCGGCCCGAGACGGTCGATTCGCGCCCCTTGCTGGAGCCGTGGCGGCCGGCGCCCTATGATCGCGTCGTCACGCCGGGAGCCGAAGCCATGACGCGCGAGATCGACCGCATCGCCCCCACGCTCCGCCCCGCCGGCCGGGTCGCCATGCGCCAGCGGTGGTCGGAGCTTCTGTTCCTTCACTGGCCCGTGGCGGTCGAGGCGATCCGGCCGCTGGTCCCCGAGCCGCTCGACATCGACACCTTCGACGGCGTGGCATATGTCGGCCTGGTCCCGTTCACGATGAGCGGCGTCCGCTTCGCCTGGGCGCCCGCGGTGCCGGGCGCGTCGCGGTTCCACGAGGCGAACGTGAGGACCTACGTCCATCATCGGGGCCGCGACCCGGGCGTCTGGTTCTTCAGCCTGGACGCCGCGAACGCGCTGGCCGTGCGGGCGGCGCGGCGGTTCTGGGGCCTGCCGTACCACTACGCGCGGATAACCCTCGATCGGTCGGCCGGAGGGATCGCCTACCGCTCCGAGCGCCTCTGGCCGGGGCCGACCCCCGCCGGCTGCGACCTGGCATACGTCCCCGAGGGGACGCCGACGGCCTCGCGCCCCGGGACGCTGGAACACTTCCTGGCCGAGCGCTACATCCTCTACGCGACGCATCGCGGCCGGCTACGACTCGGCCGGGTGCACCACGACCCGTACCCGCTCCAGCCGGCGCGGGTGCTCAGGCTGGAGGAATCGCTCCTCGCCGCCGCCGGCCTGCCGCGCCCGCCCGACGTCGCGCCGCTGGCCCACTACGCCGGCGGGGTGAGCGTGCGCGTCTATCCGTTGCGGCCGGCGACGTGATCGATCGCGCGGGGCATTGCTCGACCTTCCCCCGCAATAAGCCGGCTCGGCGCGCGAACACACGTCCGAAGATAGGACGCGCGTCATGGACAACTTATCCGCGTCATGGGCGGGGCGACGGCCCCCTCGCAGAAGAGGGACTCGACGATGGACGTTGATTGGGAGAGCCGGCCGAAGCCGAACATCCAGATGCGCGAGGTGCTGATCGTCCCGGCAACGGGGGCGGCGGGCATCCTGTACGCGGCGGGGGCCGTGGCCCTGGCGGTGGTGTTCGTCGCCCTGGCCTTCAACGATCAGGGGCCCGCGTGGCTCCTGCTGGCGGTGCCCGCGCTCGCGGCGGCGATGGCCGTCCTGGCCGGGCTGTTCACGGTGGGGCCCAACGAGGCGAAGGTGTTCCAGCTCTTCGGCGACTACAAGGGGACGGCGCGCGAGCCGGGGCTGCGGTGGGCGAACCCGCTCTACACCAAGCGGCGCGTCTCGCTGCGGGTGCGGAATTTCGAGAGCGAGCGGCTGAAGGTCAACGACCTGACCGGCAACCCGATCGAGATCGCCGCGGTGGTCGTCTGGCGTGTCTTCGACACGGCCGAGGCCCTGTTCCACGTCGACGACTACAACGACTTCGTCCACGTCCAGAGCGAGGCCGCGCTGCGGAACCTCGCGCTCAACTATCCCTACGACCCGCACGTCGACGGCGAGGTCGGCCTGCGGAGCCACACGGCGGAGGTCGCCGAGCACCTGAAGACCGAGATCCAGGAGCGGCTGGCGCAGGCGGGGGTCGACGTGCTGGAGGCGCGGATCAGCCACCTGGCCTACGCGCCGGAGATCGCCCACGCGATGCTCCAGCGCCAGCAGGCCTCGGCCGTGGTGGCGGCTCGGCAGAAGATCGTCGAGGGCGCCGTGGGGATGGTCGAGATGGCCCTGGAGCACCTCAGCGCGCATAACATCGTGGAGCTGGACAACGACAAGAAGGCCGCGATGGTCGCCAACCTGCTCGTCGTCCTCTGCTCCGACCGGGGCGCCCAGCCCGTCGTCAACGCGGGGAAGGGCTGACCCCGGAGGCCGCGACCGCCCGGCGCCGCGGCTCGCCGGGGTCGGGTCAGTCGGCGAGGGCTTCCTCGGGGATGTTGTCGTTGGCGTAGACGTTCTGGACGTCGTCATTCTCGTCGAGCACGTCGCGGAGCTTGAGCATCTTCCTGGCGGCGTCGACATCGAGGTCGACGTAGTTGGACGGGATGTAGCTGGTCTCGGCGCTCTCGGTGGGGATCCTGGCGTCCTCCAGGGCCTTGCGGACGGCCTCGAACTGCTGGGGGGCGCAGGTGACCTCGTAGTAGTCCTCGACCCGCTCGACGTCGTCGGCGCCGGCCTCCAGGGCGACCTCCATCAGGGCGCCTTCGTCGACGTGCTTGGGGTCGACGAGGAAGAGGCCCTTGTAGGAGAAGAGATAGCTGACGCACCCGGTCGCGCCGAGGTTGCCGCCGGCGGCGACGAACGCGCGGCGCAGCTCGCCGGCGGTGCGGTTGCGGTTGTCGGTCAGCACCTCGCAGAGGACGGCGACGCCGGAGGGGCCGTAGCCCTCGTAGACGATCTCCTCGAAGTTCTCGCCGCCGAGTTCCCCGGTGGCCTTCTTGACGGCGCGCTCGATGTTGTCCTTGGGGCAGGAGACCGAGCGGGCCTTGTCGATGGCGTAGCGAAGGCGGAGGTTGGCCGTGGGATCGGGGCCGCCGTTGCGCGCCGCCACGTAGATCGCGCGGCAGAGCTTGCTGAAGAGCTTCCCGCGCTTGGCGTCGACCATGCCCTTGCGATGCGCGATGTTCGCGGAGTGGGAGTGTCCTGCCATCTCGGGTCTCGGCTCCTGGTCTCGTCGTTCGGAACGGTCGGTTCAATTCGATAAGATGCCATCCGGTAGGACGACGACGGGCCGGCGCCGGGGGGGCGTCGGCCCGTTCTGGTGTCTGGGGGGGCGGCCGGGGGGGTCAGGGCGTCTCGCCGGTGGAGGCGCGGGGGGCCTTGTCGGTGGAGTCCAGCGAGGCCAGCTTCTTGCGGATCTCCTCCAGCCGCTTGTCCGGGGGGTTGCTCCGGGCGGCGGCCTCCTCGGCCTCGCGCCAGGAGGAGCGGGCCTTCTCGACGTCCTGGAGCTGGAGGTAGACGTCCCCCAGGTGGTCGGGGAGGGTGGCGTCGGGGGAGGCGCCGCCGGCCTTCTCGGCCAGGCGGTGCAGCTCGACGGCCTTCTCCAGCGGCTCGACGGCCTCCTTGAGCTTCCCCTGCTTGAACAGGACCCAGCCCAGGCTGTCGAGGTAGGCGTAGTTGTCCGGGTCGTCCTTGAGGGCCTTGCGGATCATGGCCTCCGCCTTCTCCAGGTTCTTGCCCTGGTCGGCGTAGAGGTAGCCCAGGTCGTTGTTGATGCCGGGGTCGTCCGGGTAGCGTTCGAGGGCGGCCTCCAGCTCGGCCTCGCCCTTGGCGTAGTCGCCCTGGTTGACGTAGGCGATGGAGAGCTGGCCGTGGATCATCTTGAGCAGCTCGTCGCCGCCGCCGGAGTGCCGCTTGAGCATGTCGCGGAGCAGGGCGATGGCCTCCTCGTCGCGGTCGTGCCGCGAGAGCATGCTGCCCAGGAGCATCTCGTACAGGGGGTTGCCGGGCTCGTCCTGGATGAGCTTGCGGTAGATGGCGACGGCCTCGTCCACCTGCCCCAGCTCCGCCAGCACGTCGGCCGCCTGGCGGCGCTCGTCGGGGTCGGCCGGGTCGAGCTTGACGGCCTCGCGGACGGCCTCCAGCGCCTTCTCGTCCTGGCCGTCGCGGTGGTAGAAGTTCGCCTGGAACGAGAGCCAGCGGGGCTTGCGCTCGTCGGGGAACTTGGCGAACAGGTCGGCGAGCGTCTGGGCGGCGTCGCCGTATCGCTTGGCGAGCTGCTGGGTCTGGGCGACCTCGATGTAGAGCAGGGGGTTGGGGGCCTTCTGGAGCATCAGCTTCTGGAGCTTCAGCAGGCGCTCGACCCGTGCGGGGGGGGCGTCGCGGCCGACGCCGCCGAGGGCGACCTCGCCCAGCACCTTGAACGCGGGGGCCTCGGGGAGCCCGGGGGGTTCGGCGGTGAGCTGCTTGAGCCCCTCCTCCAGCAGCTCGTCGGCCAGGGCGTCGTCCTCGGCGACCGCGCGGATCTGCGGGCGGACGGCCAGCTCCCCCTGCGGCCGGGTCACGGCCTCGCACAGCACCTTCAGCAGGTCCGGGACCTTCCTGCGCTTGACCAGCGACGCGGCCAGGGCGCGATAGGTCTGCGGGGTGGGCTGGCTGGCGAGCAGCCCCTTGTACAGGGCCTCGGCCTTGTCGACCTGGCCTGTCTCCCGGTAGCGGTCGGCCAGGACATACTGGAGGGGGACGTTCGTGGCGTCGCGGCGGGCGGCCTCCTCCAGCCGGGGCGTGATCTCGTCCTCGCGGCCCAGGGCCTTGAGCACCCGGGACATCAGCTCGTACGCCTCGATCCCCTGGGGCTGCCGCTTGAGGTAGCGTTCCACAAGCGCCAGGGCCTTATCCCCCTGGTCGGCCTTCAAGTAGGACTCGGAGAGGACCAGCGGGATGCGGGGGTTGTTCTCGTCGTAGGCCAGGCCCCGCTCCAGCGCCTTGAGCGCCAGCTCGTCGCGGTCGGCGGCGAGGAAGATCAGGCCGAACTCCAGGTAGCGCGACGCCGGCTCGGGGCCGAGGACGCGCTGGATGTCGGCCGGGGTCAGCTTGTTCGACTCCTTCTCGTCCAGCTCGGCCATCACCTTGGCGAAGGCGTCGGCCGCCTGGGCCGGGTCGTTCAGCTCGCCCGCGTAGAGGCGGCCCAGCTCGAACCAGGCCACGAGCCGCCCGGGGGCGTGCTCGTCGAGCTTGGGGTTGGCGAGGACCTCCTTCAGGAGCGCCTCGCCGGCGCGGAGGTCGCGACGCTTGGCGACGTAGAACTCGAACAGCCGTTCGAGCGTGTCGGTGTCGCTCGGGTCGGCGGCGAGGGCCTTCTTGCCGAACTCCACGGCCTGGTCGGGGCGGGCGAGCGGGCCCACGTACAGCCGGCTCAGCCGCCGCGCGATCGCCACGGAATCGGGGTCGAGCTGGTACGCCTCCTCCAGCGCCTCGGCCGCGGCGGCGAACTGCCGGCGGTTCTCCAGCGCCCGGGCCGCCGCGTAGAGCTGCACGGCCTCCACCCGCTGGCGGTCCTCGACCGATTGCGGCGTCTGGGGGACGAAGGGCCTGGGCGGCTCGCCGCCGGGGCGGTCGAACAACTCGGCCACGTCCGGCCTCGGCTCGGCCGGGGCCTCGGCCTCCGCCTTGGGGTCTGGGGCGGCCGGGGCCTGCGCCCGCGCCGCTCCCCAGCCGGCGGCCATCGCGAGCGCCGCCCAGCACGTCGCAGCCCATCGGATCGGTCCGACCATGTTCGCGTCCCCCCGTCCTCGATGCCGTCCCGGCCCGGCGCGTCCCCGCCGACAGGCCATTTCATCCTATCAGCCCCTTCCCCCGCCTGCCAAGTCCGGCCGGGGTGGCGCGGCCCTCAGCGGACGCCGGTCGCGGAGACTTGCGACGAGCCCAGCGCCACGACGGGGCCGCCGGGGCCGGGACGAGCGACGCGCCGGGGGATCTCCACCCCCTCGAAGAACCCGTAGTTGGGCCGTTCGAACTTCTTGACGTGGTCGGCCAGCGTCTCGTTGGGGCCGAGGTGGGCGAAGTCCATCATCGGCAGGGTCGTGGCCGCCGCCTCCCACGCGAGTTGCCCCTGGAAGGTCAGCTTGATCCCGCTGACCTGGGGGCGGACCTTGAAGTTGTCGGTGCGGAAGCCCGCGCCGAACGTGCGATACGAAATCTCCTGCTCCTTGCCCGGCGTCACGGTCGCCGCCAGGACCAGGGGCGAGCCGGGCGCCACCTTCACCTGATTCCGGGCGAGCCGATCCGTCAACGCCCGCGCGATCTTGTCGCGTTCGGATGCGTCGGGGACGCCGTTGACGTCGATGGTCACCGTCGCGCCGGGGCGGAGGGCGAAGGATTCCGGGTTGGCCAGCGCCTGCTTCAGCGCGTTGACCGCGGCCGGCTGCGGCAGCCTGGCCGGCACCACGGCCCCGGGCTGATTCGGCGACATGCCGAGCAGGAACCAGCAGAGCCCCGCGCGGTCGCCGACGACCGACTCGGCCCCGTCGTACTGCCACATGATCACCTCGCTCGCGACGTCGACCAGATAACGCTCGGCGACCAGGACGTGCTCCTCGTCGGTCCAGATCGTCGGCACGTTGGGGCCGACGGCGATCGGCGCCAGCAGGATCTCCGGCAGGGCCGAGCCGTCTTCGGTGCTCCAGGCGTGCAGCTTGCTCCCGCTCACGCAGGCGAGCCGCTTTCCCGAAGGGCTGAACCCCAGCGACGGCCAGGGGACGTGCTTCGTGGGCATCGCCTGGAGCGCCGTGATCCGGCCGCCCTCGACGTCCAGCACGCCGACGTTCCCCTGGTCGACGAACGCCAGGAACCGGCCGTCGGGGGAGAGCCCCGGCGTGCAATTTTCGTCGACGGACAGGATCGTCCGGGGCTGGACGGGGTCGAGATCCCAGATCACCAGCTTCCCCTTGCCGCCGAGCGTCGCGAAGCGCCCGGGGCCCAGGAACCGCGCCCATTTCACGTCGCGGTCGCCCCCCTCCATGTCGCCGTAGGGGGCCAGGCTCCACGCCTTGTTCAGCCCATCCGGGCCGATGTCCCATAGCTCCAGCCGGTACGAATTGCCGAAGCCGAACTCGTCCGTCCGCATCAGGGCTCGGTCGCCGGCGTCGGACAGGGCCAGCGGGGCCATCGACCCTTCCGACCGGAACTGGCCCAGCAGCTTCCCGGACGCGAGGTCGCCCAGCACGACCCGGGTGGTCCCCGGCTTGGGGTTGTCCATCGCGAAGCCCGCCAGCGCGTGGGTGGCGGGGGTGTTGACGACGAGCCCCTTGGTCTTCTCGAAGAAGTCGACCTTGGGAGGGACCGGCAGCGCCCGGGGCCTGGCCTCGGCGTCCGAGGGGGCCGGAGCGGGGCCGACGTCCAGCGTCCACGGGCCGTCCGGCGCCATCTCGGCCATGGTCGCGGCCGACCAGTCGGGATGGATCTCGGGCGCGACGCCGGGCGTCGCTTGCCGGTCGTCCGGCGTCGCGGACGCGCCCGGTCGGGCGGCCGGCGACCTCATGGCCCCGACGCGACCGGGACGGGCGCGGGGGGAGGGGGTCGCGACGGCCGGCGCGGGCTTGAAGGGATCTTCCTCGGCCGGGACGGGCTTGAAGGGGTCTTCCTCGGCCAGCTTCTTCCGCTGGGCCTCGACGTACTGGCTGTCGGCCGACCGGAGCTTCTCGATGTCGACCTGCATCCGGGTGCCGTCGGCCTTCTGGAGGACGACGTTCTTCCCGTTCAAGGCGACAAACTTCGCCTGGATCTTGAATCGACCGCTGGCGTCCTGCCATGTCCGCATCTCGGGCTCGTCGGCCCGGCCCGAGACCGCGAGCGCCAGCACAAGCCCCACGAACATCAGCCCGCGGCGCACGGCCGCGCGATCGAGAACCGCCCGCATGATCGCGACCCCCCGACGACCGGACCTCGCCACCGCCCCGACCCCAGGCGGGATCGAGAGACATCGATGCGGCGAGCATACCGTCGGGGAGAGTGGGCAATCAAGCGTGCGGGCGGGCTCGTCGGCGCCGGCCGGTCACGTCACTTCGCGTCCGGCTTGCCCTTCCCCTTCTTCTTGGGGGCGTCGGGCTCCGGCTCGGCCTTGCTGGCGGCCGGCTTCTCTTCCTTGGCGGGGGCCGACTCCGTCGCCGCCCCGTCCTTGGACGACCGGGATGGCTTCCCCTGGTGGACCCAGCGCGGGGCCTTGGGGTCGTCCACGACCGTCGGGTCGTGGGCCAGCTCCTCCAGCAGCTCCAGGAACTCCGCGCCCCGGTTCTTGGGGATGGCGCGCTCGACCAGGCCGCGGAGGGTGGGCACGTCGTCCTCCTTGAGGCCCAGCTTCTCCAGGGCGAGGCGAGTCGCCTCGTCGATGGGGATGGCGTGGCCGCCGAGGGACTGCTGGACGACGGTGGCGGTGACGTAGTCGGACGAGAACGCCTCGTAGGCCTGGAAGGCCTTGAGGGCCTCCTTCAGCGGCTTCTTCGCCAGCGCGTCGAGCGCGGTGAAGCTGTACGTCTTCTCGAACATCTGGCGGAGGAACCGGCGGATCCGCTGGGCGCGCGCGGCCGGGTCGGGCACGTCGGCCAGGGCCTCCTGCAGCTCGCCCAGGTGGCTGACGCGGACCTCGTTCCAGTCGGAGAACTGGTCCTTGAAGCGGGAGAGGGCCTGGTTGGCCTGCTCGCGGGTGGTCCCCTCGTGGCAGATCCCGTAGACGACGGCGTCGATGACCGGCAGCCGCGCGGGGGCCGGCGCGGCCTTGGTCTTGTATCGACGCTTCAGGTACGCCTGGAGGTCGGCGAGATACTGGGTCTTGCTTTGAGTCGCCATGAACCTGTCGGGGGGTTGGGTGCGCTTCGTCTGGGCCTTAACGGGGCTGGGGTCGGGCGTCCTCGAGGTCGTCGCCCGGATCGTCGTCGTCGGCGTCGTCCGGCCCTTCCTCGTCGTCCTCGTCGTCGTCCGGCTCCTCGCCCTCGACGGCGGGGGCCTCGGCGTCGTCCTCGTCGGCGGTCCGCCGGTCGGAGGCGACGGCCTCCTCGATGAGGCGGCCCATCTCGACGGACTTCTTGACCCCCTCGTCGAGCTTGAACGCGAGGATCGGGGCGTAGCGGAGCTGGAGCCGCCCGGCGACCTTGGTCTGGAGGAAGCCGGTGGCGCTCCGGAGGCCCTTCATGGCCGTGGCGCGATCGCCGGCGGAGCCCATGACGGTGACGAAGACGGTGGCGTTGCGTAGGTCGGGGGCGACCTCGACGCGCAGGACGGTGACGCCCCGGACGCGGGGGTCGGAGACCTCGAACAGGACGGCCGTCGCGACGACCTCTCGGATGGCTTCGGCGATGCGGAGGCTTCGGTGGGAGGGCATCGGGCGGCGTCCCTGGATCGGTCGGGTCGCGCGATCGCGGGCGCGATCGCGGGTGGAAAGGTCGCGACGGCCCGCCCCCCGCGCGCCGACCGGGCCGCCCGGCGGTCGCCGGCGCGGCCCGAAGGCGCGTGGGGGGAGGGTCCGCGCGTGGGTTGGCGTCAGAGGGTGCGGCGGATCACGTCGACGCGGTAGGCCTCGATCACGTCGTCGGGCTTCACGTCGTCGAAGTTGGTGATCTTGATGCCGCACTCGAAGTTCTGCGGGACTTCCTTGACGTCTTCCTTGAACCGCTTGAGCGCGTCGACGGCGCCCTTGTAGATCTCGCGGCCCTCGCGGATGAGCCGGACCTTCGCCGAGCGCTCGATGACGCCCTGGGTGACGAAGCAGCCCGCGACGACGCCGACCTTGGAGATCCGGAAGACCTGGCGGACGACGGCGCGGCCGAGGTGCACCTCCTTGATCTCGGGCACGAGCATGCCCTCGACGGCCTTCTTCACGTCGTCGGTCACCTGGTAGATGATGTCGTAGCGGCGGATCTCGATGTCCTTCTCGTCCGCCATGGTGATCGCCCGGTCTTCCGGGGCGACCCGGTAGCCGATGATGATCGCCTGGGAGGCGTCCGCGAGGATGATGTCGCTCTCCGTGATGCCGCCGACCGCCCGCAGGAGGATCCGGATCGGGACCTCGGGGTTCTCGAGCTTCTCCAGCTCCTTGACGATGGCCTCGATGGAGCCCTGGACGTCGGCCTTGATGATCAGGTTGAGCGACTTGACCTTGCGCTCGGCCATCTTGCTGTAGAGGTTCTCCAGCGTGACGGCCTGGCGGTCGGCCTGCGCGGCGCCGCGGGTGCGGACGCGGCGGGCCTCGGCGACCTCGCGGGCGCGGCCGACGTCGTCGGTGACGGCGAAGCTCTCGCCGGCGACCGGCACGACGTCGAGGCCGGAGATCTCGACCGGGGTCGAGGGCCCGGCCCGCTCGACCGAGCGGCCGGTGTCGTCGAAGAGGGCGCGGATGCGGCCGAAGCCGTCGCCGCAGACCACGACGTCGCCGACCTTCAGCGTCCCCTCGCGCACCAGGACGGTGGCGACGACGCCCCGGCCCTCGGAGAGCGAGGCCTCCAGGCAGGTGCCGGTGGCCGGACGGTTCGGGTCGGCCTTCAGCTCGTGCAGCTCGGCGATGGTCTCCAGCGTCGCCAGCAGGTCCGAGACGCCGTCGCCGGTGGCGGCCGACGTCTTGACCACCTCGACGTCGCCGCCCCACTCCACGGGGTTGAGCCCCTGCTGGGACAGCTCGCCGTAGATCTTGCTGATGTTCGCCGCGGTGTCGACGTTCGGCAGGTCGATCTTGTTGAGCGCCACGACGATCGGCACCTCGGCCGCTTTGGCGTGCGCGATGGCCTCGACGGTCTGGGGCATGACGCCGTCGTCGGCGGCGACCACCAGGACGACGATGTCGGTCACGTTGGCGCCGCGGGCCCGCATGGCGGTGAACGCCTCGTGGCCCGGCGTGTCCACGAACGTGATCGGCCGGTCGTTGTACTCGACCTGGTAGGCGCCGATGTGCTGGGTGATGCCGCCGCTCTCGCTGGCGACCACCTTGGACTTGCGGATCCGGTCCAGCAGCGACGTCTTGCCGTGGTCGACGTGGCCCAGGATCGTGATGACCGGCGGGCGGGCCTCGAGGGCCGACTCGTCGGACTGGCGCTCGTACTCCGCGAGGATGTCGTCCTCGGCGGTGCGCTCGTGGATGACGTCCAGCGTCATGCCGAATTCCATGGCGAGCATGACGGCCAGCTCGTCGTCCAGGTTGGCGTTGATGGTCGCCATCTGGCCCATGGTCATCAGCTTGCGGAGCAGGTCGTTGGCCTTGACGCCCAGGCCCTCGGAGAGGGTCCGGACGGTGATCGGGGCCTCGACCTCGGCGTGCGTCTTCCGCGGGGCGAGGGTGGACGAGTGGCGCCCGCCCCCCTTGTGGTGCCCGCGGCGGCCGCCGCGGCCGCGACGGCCGTCGTCGTCCTCGTTGAGCAGCGCGGAGGCGGGCATCGGCGAGCTGACGCGGCGGTCGGCGGCGCGCTCGTTGCGCCGGGCGCGACGGCCGGCGCGGTCGGCGGACGAGCCGACCCCCTTGCCCTTCTTGCGGTCATCCTCCTCCTCGGTCGGCGGGGCGACCGGGGGCGGGAAGCCGCCGGGAGCCAGCGGGCCCCTGGCGACCGGGCCGCGGCTGGGGCCGGAGGCGGGGGCGCCGGGGCGGCTGGGCGGCCGGCCGGCCAGGGCGCCGGGGCCGGCGGGGCGCGGGACGGCGGTG
>NZ_JBBCIR010000117.1:0-17544 GCF_037189885.1 Paludisphaera sp. | reverse complement strand
TGAGACGGCCGCCCCCTCGACTGGCCCCCCCGGGTATGTTCGTGGGGGCGGCCGTCTCATTTCGAACATTGGGCCTATCGTCAGGCCTCGCCCGTGACCGTCACGATCACCGACCGCCGGTGCGGGTGGGTCCGGTGCTCCCACAGGAAGACCCCCTGCCAGGTCCCCAGCGCCGGGGCGCCTTCGGCGACGGGGATCGTGAGCGCCGTCTGGGTCAGGATCGACCGGACGTGGGCCGGCATGTCGTCGGGGCCTTCGAGCGTGTGCCGGAAGATCGGGTCGCCGTCCGGGACCAGCCGCGCGGCGAAGCGTTCGAGATCCTGGCGGACGCTGGGGTCGGCGTTCTCGCAGACGATCAGCGACGCGCTCGTGTGGCGGACGAAGACGTTGCACAGCCCGACCCGGACCCCTGACGCGGCGACGATCCGCTCGACCTCCGAGGTGATCTCGATCGTCCCTCGCCCGCGCGTGGGGACCGTCAAACTCTGCTGGTGGATCACGAGGCGCTCCGTGCGAGGATCGGGGCGACCGGGACGGTCCCGAAGCCCGAAGGGCTCGCGGAAGCCGTCCGGCCGCCGGAATCGAACATAAGACCCATTATCGGACGTTCGAACGCTCCGGCCTCGCCCCTGTCGGCGACGCATGGGCCTCCTCCAACACCTCCGTCCGTGTGATGGTGTTGGAGATGTCGGTTCGGGAGGGTGACGGTCCCATGCCCGTCAGCGTCCCCGGCCGAGGCCGCCGAAGCCCATGCCGGGCCGCACTCCAAGCCCGGACGCCGGGCCGCCGAAGCCGCCGGGGTTGTACATGGGCCGGCCGAAGCCGAATCCATAGCCCTGGCCGGGAGAGTTGTACACGCCGCTAGGATAACCGGGCAACTCCCCCGGATAGCCGTAGCCGGCCGGAGCGCCGTACGAGGTGGGCATGGCGTAGCCCCCGCCGGGGTAGCCGCCGCCGGAGTACGCCTGGGGCGCGGCGTAGTTGACCGCGGGGCCGTGATAGCCCGTGGCGGCCGGCGAGGCGTAGCCCGCGTGGGAGTAGGCCGGGACGCAGGTGGTTTGCACGGCTCGACGCTTCTTATGGCAGGCCTCCGACGTGGCCGCCCAGACGCCGACGACCAGGGAGACCGTCAGTAGGGTTCGAACGAAGGTGCGAGTCATGGTCGGTCCTCTGACGGGACCACGACGGCTCCATCCATGCCCGGCCGCAACGTGCGGCGCGAGGGAGCGTCGCGACGATCCCGTGCGGGTCGTCCTCACCGTGCAATGACAGTGCCAGGTCGGATCCCGAGTGGGCCGCCGGCCGTCGCCCCCGGCGCTTCACTCGTCCGGCGAGAGGAATCCGTGATGCACGCCCATCCAGTAACCCAGGGTGAAGGCGACGCCGTCGGCCTCCTCGCGACCGTCGTCCCCCCAGTCGGGCCGCCAGGGGTTGGCGTTCCAGCGGGCCTGGGTCCGCTCGGCCGGCGAGAGGACGCGGTCGAGCGTGGTGTTGATCCGCCGGACGCCCGGCTCGTGACGCGGGCGGACGTCGTGGCGGTGCGAGTTCCTGGTCGTCCAGGAGACGAGGTCCCAGGGCCAGTCTCGGAGCGTCTCGCGGGCGTCCTCCACGTCGCAACGGCGGCCGGTGGTCGCCCCGTAGACGAAGTTGTAGAACGGGCTGCGCTCGGCGCGGATCGTCTGCTCGCCGTGGATCGGCTCCCAGGTCCGGGCGATGCTCTGCACCAGGATCCGGCGCTTCGCCGGGTCCTTCTCCAGAATCAGGAGCGGGTAGTACGCCAGGTACAGCAATTCGTCGTCGGAGTGGTTGATGTCGGGCCAGTTGCGCCCCTCGGCCCGGCGCATCATGAGGGAGTTCAGCAGGTAGTGATGATCCTTGATGAGCCCGTCGGCGACCTCGGCGTACTTGGGGTCGCCGGTGATGTGCCCCGCGACCTTCAGGAACATCAGGATCTCGATCGAGTTCAGCGGGCGCAGGTCGTAAAACAGCGGGTGCTTGTTGATCAGCTCCGGCGACCAGACGCCCCAGCGGGTCTTCTCGCCGGTGTGGTCGACGAGAGTGAGGTTGTTGGCGAGGATCCAGTCGGTGACGCGGCGGACGACGGCGGCGATCTCGGCCTTCTCGGCCTCGTCGGCGACGAGGTCGTGGTAGAGGTACCAGGCGAAGTAGTGGCCGTCCAGCTCGTCGCTGCTGGTGTCCCCCTTGCACCAGAGGCCGGGGACGGCGGGAGAGCGGTACCAGACCTTGGCGTCCACGCCGACGGCGTGGACCTTGGCGGTCGTGCTGAAGCCCCTCACGCCGGCCTCGACCTCCTCGTCGGTCACCACGGCCCGCGCGGGGAACCCGGGGATGCCGGACAGGCGTTCCAGGTCGAGGAGCGCGTCCATCGACTTCTTCGCGGCGGCGCGAGCGGCGGGATCCTTCGTCGCCCCGTATCGGAGGGCCTGGGCGCCGACGTACATGGCGGTCCAGAGGCCGTCGTTGTCGCTGACGTGGAAAGTCGGATCGGTCAGGTCGCCCGGCGCTCTCAGGTGGAGCGAAGCGATGTAGCCCCGGCGGTCGTGACGCTCGCGGACGATCCGCTCGAAGTGGGCGGCCTTCTCGGCGAGGGTCGTGGGCCGGTCCTCGATGCAGGACGTCCCGGTCCTGGTGGCGACCCACGCGCGGCCCTTGTCGTCGGTCCAGACGGCCTGGGCGTCGTCGTCGGGGAGCCAGCGTTTGCCGGCGAAGTAGCGGAACTGGCCGTCGCGGAGCCGCCAGACGCCGGCGGGGGTCGCGGCCCAGACGTCGCCATTGGGGGCCAGGTGGATGTGCCGCGCGTCCTCGTACGGGACGCCGTCTCCCCCGCCGAGCTTCTGCCACCATTGCTCGCCGTCGCAGAGGAAGACGCCGCGATCGGTCCCCACCCAGATCGTCCCCAGGGGGTCGGCCGTCACGATCTGGACCTTCGTGTTCCAGTGGACCTCCGGCTGCCCCGGCTCGGGATGGCGCGGGCCGACCTCAAGGGGCTCGAAGCCGTCGGGCGTCGACCGGAACGGGCCGGCGTCGGTGACGACCCAGAGCCGGCCGCTCGCCGACCGCGCCGCGGAGAGGATCCGCGCCCCTTCCGGGAGCTTGGAGCGGTCCACGTCGTCGAAATTGGGCTCGGGCCGCGCGACCCCCTCGGGGAGGGCCGCGCCCTGCTCGTACTTCGTCGCGACGAGCTGCGGGTAGGTCGCGGCCTGGGCGATCCAGGGCGCGAGGGCCAGCCAGAGCCCGGTGAGGGCCGGGACGAACGGCTTCGTCGCCATCGATGGGGACTCCCGAGGAGGAGGGGGCGGGACCGGTTCGGAGAGGAGGGGCCGGCGTCGGCCGGGCCTCATGGTACGGGGGCGGTCCGGGACGTGCAACGATCGGGTCGACTTGATCGCCCCGGGGGCGGTCGTCATGCTGGGCGGGAGATGGACGTCAACCCGGAGGACACGCGCATGGCCCGTCGCGTTACTTGGCTCTGGCTCTGCCTGCTCCCCCCCCTGCTGGGGGCGGACAGGCTCCGCGTGGAGGTCCCGGTCGACCCCGACGGGGGCGTGGCGGTGTCGAGGATCGTCGAGGCCCTCTCCGGCGCGACCGGCCAGGACATCAAGCCCCCGGCGCTCGACCTGACCTTGTCGGTGCGCGGGCTTCCCGGGGCGCTGGGGCGGACGCTGCTGCGGGAATGCCTGGGGGACGACGTGGAGATCCGGTTCGAACCGGACGCCGTCGCGTTCCTCCTGTCGCCGGGACTCGGCCGGGGGGAGTCGCGGCGGGAGTGGCGCGAGCGGCTGGAAGGGCTCGCGTCGCGGACCGAGGAGGCCGCCGAACGGAAGTCACGTCACGCGATGCGGGCCCGCCCGTCCTATCGGCCCAATGACCCGTCGCGCCCGACGGTCTGCCTGGTCCACGGGCTGAACTCGTCGTCGGAGGGGTTCGCCCACATGATCCCGCACCTGGAGGACGCCGGATACGGGATCGTGGTGTACGACTACCCGTACGGCCAGGGACTGGACCAGTCGAGCGACGAGTTCCGGGCCGACTGGGAGGCGTTCCGGGAGCGGGTCGGCGAGCGACGGCCGTGGGCGGTCCTGGCCCACTCGATGGGGGCCCTGGTCGCGCGCTCCTATATTGAAGGCCCGGGGCGCGAGGCGGGGGACGTGGACTCCCTGATCCTGATCGCTCCGGTGAACCGGGGGTCGCACGTCGCGCGGTTGCAGCCGGTGCTCCAGACGATCCGCAAGTTCGCCGCCGTGAAGCAAGGGAAGACGACGCAGGCCCTCGCCGAGCTGGCCGAGGAGCCCGGGCGATCGGCCGACGACATGCTCCCCGGCAGCCCGTTCCTGGAGAAGATCAACGCCCGGCCGCGCAACGAGGCCGTGCCCTATCGCATCCTCGCCGGCGACATCGGCCTGCTCACGCTCGACGCGAGGAAGCGGATCGAGGACCGGATCGAACTCCTGAGCCAGAGCGCCGGGCCGCTGGCCCTGCTGACCCGGGCGACGCTCGGCGACCTGACCCCGATCCTGGACGAGCTGACCGACGGCACCGGCGACGGCGCCGTCTCGGTCGAGGCCACGAGACTCCCTGGCGCCCCCGAGCCCGTGGTCCTGCAAGCCAACCACGCCGAGCTGATCCGCGCCCCGCTCCTCTTCGCCGACCCCGGCCCGGTCGTCAGCATGCCCTGGATCCTGGACTGGCTGGAGGAAGATTGCGAGGGGAAGGCCGTCCCGCCGCCGCGCTGAACGGGAACGATGGCGCTGGATTCTTCCCCCTTCCGCCCCGGGAGAGGGCAGCCTCGCCAGCGGCGGGTGAGGGTCGTCGGATTTCGGGAGGCATGTCGGCGCGCGGAAACCATGAACCGCGGCCGCCTCTACAATCCGACGTCCCTCACCCGGCCCTTCGGGCCACCCTCTCCCGCCGGGAGAGGGGACGCGCGTTTCACGCTCGGGCGAATCCAGGTCGCGCTCCGCGCCCCTTGGGATCCGGAGCGGGTTCGATTAATCTGTTCGGGCCCGAGAAGCCCCGGGCCGCGTCGCGCCCGGCCGGCTCGATCCCCTTTGCGCCGAGGAGCCCCGCATGTCGCAGCCCGTCGACCCCGCCTTGAGCCCGCGGGACGAGACCCCGCCGCCGAGGGCCGAGGGCCACCCGCCCGGCCTCTACGCCCTGTTCACCGCCGAGATGTGGGAGCGGTTCAGCTACTACGGCATGCGGGCGCTGCTGGTCCTGTACGTCGGCAAGGCCCTGGGGTACGAGCGCAAGGACGCGCTGGCCCTCTACGCGGTCTTCACGGGGCTGGTCTACCTCACGCCCGTGTTCGGCGGGCGGCTGGCGGACCTCTACCTGGGCCAGCGCAAGGCGGTGCTGATCGGAGGCATCCTGATGGCGCTGGGCCAGTTCGCCCTGACCCAGCCGGACCTGCTCCACCTGGGGCTCGGCCTGCTGATCGTCGGCAACGGGTTCTTCAAGCCGAACATCTCCGTCATGGTCGGCTCGCTCTACCCGCAGGGGGACCCCCGCCGCGACGGCGCCTACACGCTGTTCTACATGGGCATCAACCTGGGCGGCTTGATGGCGCCGCTCATCGCCGGTTCGCTCGGCCAGGGCACCGACTGGGGGAACGGGTTCCTCAGCGCGGGGATCGGCATGGTCCTGGGCGTGCTGACGTTCGCCTTCACCCAGCGGCTCCTCCAGGGCGCCGGCCTGCCGCCGGGGCGCGAGGCCAGGCCGGGAGCGACGATCTCGACGCGCGACTGGGTCGAGGTCGGCGCGTTCTCGGCGATCATCGCGGCGCTGGTGTACGGCGGGATCGCGGGCTGGCCGACGATCCGGCCGCTGTGGGCGCCGGGCTTCACCGAGACGTCGACGGCCCTGGCGGTGCTGTACAAGGGGACGATCATCCTCGGGGGCCTGGCCCTGTTCGTCTGGGCGACCGAGCCGAAGGCCGACGCCGAGTCGGCGGAGCTGCGCGAGCCGTTCACCAGCGAGGACTGGCAGCGTGTCGCCGTGATCGTGGTCATCAGCCTGTTCTCGATCCTCTTCTGGGCCGGCTTCGAGCAGTCGGGCGGGACTCTCACCCTGTTCGCCGACGAGCGGACGGATCGGCATGCCTTCGGCTACGAGATCCCGGCGTCGTGGTTCCAGACCGTGAACCCCGTCTTCATCGTCTCGCTGGCGCCGATCTTCGCGATCGTCTGGACCAGGTTGGACCAGAGCCGGTACTCCATCCCGTCGGTGGCGAAGCAGGCCCTCGGACTGATCCTGCTGAGCGGGGGATTCTGGCTGATGTACGCGGCCGACCGCGCCGGGGCGACGGGGCCGGTCTCCCCCTTCTGGCTGATCGGCGTCTACCTGATATTCACGATCGCCGAACTGTTCCTCTCGCCGATCGGCCTGTCGTTGGTGAACAAGCTGGCCCACCCCCGGATCGCCTCGCTGATGATGGCGTTCTGGTTCGGGAGCACCGCGGCGGCCAACTACCTCGCCGGCATGATGGAGTCCATCATCGAGCCCTACAAACTCAACCTCTGGATCGTGCTGGGGGTGATGGCCCTGGGCTCCGGCGTGCTCCTGCTGGCGCTCACGCCGATCCTGGTGAGGCTGTCCCACGGCCGGGTCTGACGCGGCGAACGACGCGCAAGGGAGGATTCGCATGAGAAACCGCTGGATCATGGGGGCCGTCGTGGCTACGACACTCGCGGGGGCGGCCGAGGCGAAGCGGCCGATGACGACCGACGACCTGCTGGCCGTGAAGTCCGTGGGAGACCCGCAGCTCTCCCCCGACGGCTCGCGCGTCGCGTACGTCGTCAGCGAGGTCGACAAGGACGCCGGCAAGTCCAACAGCAGCCTGTGGCTGGTCCCGACGGCCGGCGGCGAGCCGACGAAGCTCACCTCCGCGCCCGGGGCGAACAATCACCCGCGCTGGAGCCCCGACGGCAAGACGATCGCGTTCGTCTCCTCGCGCGGCGGCTCGTCGCAAGTCTGGCTGCTGCCGATCGACGGCGGCGAGGCGCGCCAGCTCACGAAGCTGCCGATCGACGTCGACGGCCCGGTCTGGTCTCCCAAGGGGGACAGGATCGCCTTCGCCGCCCAGGTCTATCCGGGGACGACCCCCGAGGAGACCGCGGCGAAAGACAAGGAGAAGGAGGAGGCCAAGAGCAAGGTCCGCGTCTATGACGACCTGATGGTCCGTCACTGGAGCGAATGGGACTCGGGCAAGCGGAGCCACCTGTTCGTCGCCGACGCGAAGACCGGCGAGGCCGTCGACCTGACGCCGAAGCTCGCGGTCAACACCCCCCCCGCCCCGTTCGGCGGCTCCAGCGACTACGCCTGGTCGGCCGACGGCCAGTCCCTCGCCTTCACCGCCGAGCCGACGAAGGACCGGGCCTGGTCCACCAACACGGACATCTGGCGGGTCCCCGTCGGCGGCGGCGAGCCGGAGAACTTGACCGCGGCCAACGAGGCGGCCGACGCGTCGCCGTCGTTCTCGCCCGACGGCAAGCATATGGCGTACATCAGCCAGTCGCGCCCGGGGTTCGAGGCCGACCTGTGGGTCTTGCGCGTCCGCGACCTGGCGACCGGCGAGACCCGGGACGTCAGCTCGTTCCTCGACCGGCCCGTCCAGGGCTTCGCGTGGAAGGACGCGGGCACGGTGGTCGCCTCGATCGACGACGGCGGGCGCGTGCCGGTCGTCGTCCTGCCGATCGGCGGCGACGGCTCCAAGGTCGAGCGCCTGGCGACGGAGGGGGTGAACACCGGCGTCTCCGTGGGCCCGGAGGGGGAGGCGATCGCCTTCGTCCACCACGCGGCCGATCGCCCGGCCGAGATCCATTACAGGAAGGCCGGCGAGGAGGCCCGCGCGTTGACCTCGCACAACGCCCCCCTGCTCTCCCAGCTCGACCTGGCGCCGATGGAGTCGTTCACCTTCAAGGGCGCCGGCGGCGACGAGGTCCAGGGGTGGCTGATGAAGCCGCCGGGGTTCGAGGCGGGCAAGAAATACCCGGTCCTCTTCCTGATCCACGGCGGCCCCCAGGGCGCCTGGCACGATGAGTGGCACGCGCGCTGGAACTACGCCCTGTTCTCGGCCCCCGGCTACGCGCTGGTGGCGATCAACCCGCGCGGCTCGACCGGCTTCGGCCAGAAGTTCACCGACGAGATCAGCCGCGACTGGACCGGCAAGGTGTACGACGACCTCATGGCGGGGCTCGACCACGCCCTCGGGAAGTATGACTTCCTGGACGGTAAGAAGCTCGCCGCGGCCGGCGGCTCCTTCGGCGGGTACATGGTCAACTGGATCTGCGGCCAGACCGATCGCTTCAAGGCCCTCATCAGCCACGCGGGCGTCTTCGACCTGGTGAGCATGTACGGCACGACCGAGGAGCTGTGGTTCCCCGACTGGGAGTACGGCGGCCCCCCGTGGAAGGAGCTCCAACACTACCTCGACCGCTCCCCCAGCCTGTTCGCGGACAAGTTCAAGACGCCGACCCTGGTGATCCACGGCGCGCTCGACTTCCGCGTCCCCGACGCGCAGGGGCTCGGCATGTTCACGTCCCTGCGCCGCGTCGGCGTCCCCAGCCGCTACGTCTGGTTCCCCGACGAAGGCCACTGGATCCTCAAGCCGGCCAACCGGATCGTCTGGTGGCGCGAGATGCACGACTGGCTGGCGAAGTACCTGAAGTGACGCGCGAGGGTGAGGTTGGGAACGATCTTCCCCCCTGGAGGGGGAAGACAGACTCCGAAGGAGTCAGATGAGGGGGAGCTGCCCGGGGAGCCCCGGATTTCGCGACCCCCATCCCGGCCGACGGCCACGGAGAGCCCCTCGGAACTCCGGAGGTCGACTCGCTCGTCCCCCCCTCATCCGGCCCTTCGGGCCACCGTCCCCCTCCAGGGGGGAAGGCCGTTCATCGCTCGCCCCCCCAAGCGCCCTCGGCTTGACCCCGTCCCCGAAGCCCCATCCCGACCGGAGCGCCCCTTGATCGAACTGCGAGACGTCACGCAGCACTACGGCGTCCGTCCGGTGATCCGGTCGGTGAGCCTGCGCGTGGAGCGCGGGGAGCTGGCGGTGATCCTCGGGCCGAACGGGATGGGGAAGTCGACGCTGCTGGGGGTGATGGCCGGCGTGCTATCGCCCCAGCGCGGGGAGGTCGTCATCGACGGCCTGGTCCGCAAGCGCGACCCGGACGAGGAGCTGGCGATCCGTCGCCGCTGCGTCTACCTCCCGGACAACCTCTGGACGCCCCAGCACCTCACCGGCCGGGAATACTTGCTGGCCGTCGGCCGCCTGTACGGCGTGGACGCCGAGCGCGTGATGGAGCACGCCGATCAACTGCTCGACCTGTTCGACCTCAAGGAAAAGGGCGAGAGCCCGATCTCGGGATACTCCACCGGGCAGAAGAAGAAGGTCGCCCTCTGCTCGGCCCTCATCACCGAGGCCCCCATCCTCCTGCTGGACGAGCCATTCTCCGGCGGCCTCGACCCGGCGGGCTTGCTGACGCTCAAGAAGGTGTTCCAGCATCACGCCCGGCGCAAGAACTTGACGATCGTGATGACCAGCCCCGTCCCCGAGCTGGTCGAGGAGATCGCCACCCGGATCATAATCCTCCAGGAGGGACGGATCCTGGCCGAGGGCTCGCTCGACGACCTCCAGCGTCTCACGCAATGCCGGGGCTCGCTGGGGGACGTGCTCGAACGCCTGATCTTCCCCGAGACCACGCGGAAGCTCGCCGAGTATTTCCAGGACTATCCGCGATGACCGCGGCCCCCGCCTGGCGAAGGTTCCGCCCCGATCGGCTCTACACTCGGGTGGTCGTCCCGGCGCTGATCGCGGTCCTGTTCCTCGAATGGCTGTTCTGGTGGCTGGGCGTCCGCGAGCCGGACGTCCACCTCCCCGGCGGCCTGATCCTGAACATGACGCTGGCGTGGTACGCGGTCGTCCGGGCCCGGCGCAACGTCCCCTACACCTTCTCCGGCTACCGCGCCTGGCTGGCGACCACGCCGTGGACGGTCGACCGGCCCCTGCCCTTCGGGCCGATCGAGCTGGACTGGCCGGACGCCGTGATCCTCGGGGCGTTCATCGCCGTGAACGGGGCCTTCCCCGATCACCAATCGGCGCGGCTCCTGGCGCTGTTCTTCTTCCTCCACTGCCTGGCGCTCGTCCCCACGATCCGGGGGGCGGCGAACCACGTCCCGGCGTACGCCGCCCTGTTCGGCCTGGGGCTGATGTTGAAGCTCTGGCACCTCCCCTGGGCTTGCGCGACGACGGGGGTGGTCGTCTATTTGATCGTGTACGACGGGCTTCGGCTGACGCTCGCCAGGTTCCCCGAGCCGGGCGACGAGAAGACGGTTAACGATCTCGCGAACTTCGACCCGGCGAAGGCCGAATGCGGCTGGCCCTACGAACGCCTCCTGCGCGAACCGGCCGGTGCCCCGGAGGGGGAGCGGCCCCCCGCGATGAGCGCGTCGGAGATCGCCGCGTTGAGCCTGGAGCGGATCCCGATGCACGGCCGCGTCCGGCTCGTCGACGCCATGGCGTGGGGCCTGCTGGCGGGCTGGTGGGCGGCCTGCGTCGGGCCGATCTTCTTCGCGGGAGACCGTTTTCGAACGCTTCTGGGCGTGGGAGTCCCCGCCCTCGCCGCGATCTCCGGCCTGGTCCGCCTCACGATCTACACGAACTCCTACCTGCCTCCCATGACGATGTGGGGGCGATTCCGGACGCTGCGGTGGATCATCCCCGGATACGACGTGGTGTTCGTCGGCCCGGCGCTCACCGTGATGGTCCCCACGGCAATGCTGCTGGTGGGGGTCTGGCGAGACTTTCCCCTGGAGGCGGTGGGCCCGACGGCGATCGCGGCCACCTTGTTCATTGCGCTGGCCGCGCCGCCGAGCCTGCGACGCTGGCGACTTGTCGGGCGGCACCGGATGGTCCCCGGCCAGCCCGGATCGTCCCAGGCGGGCGAACCCTGACGACGCCATTACGCGCGACACCCGGCTTGCCGCGCCCGCCGCGATTCTGGCAAGATTCTCGGACCCATCGACCCCGCTCCCGAAGGACCCGACGCCGATGACCGCGACCCCGACCGCCTTGCGACCGATCGTCGAAGTGGCCCGAGACCTGGACATCGGGCCGGACCTGCTGGAGCCGTACGGCCGCGACAAGGCGAAGGTCCACCTCGACGCCCTGAAGTCCGGGCGGAAGCCGGGCAAGCTGATCCTCGTATCCGCGATCACCCCCACCCCGGCCGGCGAAGGGAAGACGACCACGTCGATCGGCCTGGCGCAGGGGATGAAGCGGATCGGCCGTCGCGCCGCGCTGGCGCTCCGGCAGCCGTCGATGGGCCCGGTCTTCGGCCGCAAGGGGGGGGCGACCGGCGGCGGCATGAGCCGCGTCGAGCCGTCGGACACGATCAACCTCCAATTCACGGGCGACTTCCACGCGATCACCGCGGCGAACAACCTGCTCGCCGCGGCCATCGACAACCGCCTCTACTTCCGCGACCTGGACCTCGACCCGACCCGCATCCTCTGGAAGCGGGCGCTCGACATGAACGACCGCTCGCTGCGGCGGATCGTCATCGGCCTGGGCGGGCCCTCGCAGGGGGTCCCGCGCGAGAGCGGTTTCGACATCACGGCCGCCAGCGAGATCATGGCCATCCTCTGCCTGTCCGAGTCGCTGCCCGACCTGCGCGAGCGGCTCGACCGCATCCTGGTCGGCTACGCCGGCGACGGCTCCCCCGTCCTGGCGAAGACGCTCGGCATGACCGGGTCGATGACGGCGATCCTCAAGGACGCGCTGCTGCCCAACCTGGTGCAGACGCGCGAGTCGACCCCGGCGTTCATCCACGGCGGGCCGTTCGCCAACATCGCCCACGGCTGCAATTCCGTCCTGGCGACCCGCATGGCGATGGCCACGGCCGACTACGCCATCACCGAGGCCGGCTTCGCCTTCGACCTCGGGGGCGAGAAGTTCCTGGACCTCAAGTGCCGCTCGGCCGGCCTGAACCCGGCGGCCATCGTGCTCGTCGCGACGATCCGGGCGCTCAAGATGCACGGCGGCGTCCCGCTCTCCGAGATCGCGACGCCCGACCCCGCGGCCGTCGGGCGCGGGCTGTGCAACCTGGAGGCGCACATCGACGCGGCGAAATATTTCGACAAGCCGATCGTCGTGGCCATCAACCAGTTCGGGGCCGACACGCCCGACGAGTTGAAGGTCGTCGCGGACTTCTGCGCGACTCGCAACATCCCCTGCTCCGCCGCCGACGTCTTCGGCGCCGGCGGCGCGGGGGCGGTCGACCTGGCCGAGAAGGTCGTCGAGGCGGCATCCGGCCCCGAGACCCCGTATCGCCCGCTCTACGCGCTGGACTGGCCCGTCGAGGAGAAGATCGAGCGGATCGCCACCGCGATCTACGGCGCCGCCGGCGTGAACATCCAGCAGGCCGCGGAACAGAAGCTGAAGAAGGCCGCCGCGCACGGCTACGACCGACTCCCGATCTGCGTGGCGAAGACCCAGGACTCCCTCTCCGACGATCCCAGGCTCCGCGGCCGCCCGACGGGCTTCACCCTGCACGTCCGCGACGTCGAGATCGCCGCCGGCGCCGGCTTCCTCGTCGCCCTGACCGGCGAGATCCGCCGCATGCCCGGCCTCCCCCGCCGCCCGGCCGGCGAACGCATCGACGTGGACGAGCGCGGGGAGATCGTCAACCTGTTCTGATCGGCGGGCCCGGATCGTCTTCAATGTGGCAAATACGATCCGGGCCACGATCCGTCCTCCCCGCGTGCCGCTCTACGCGGGGGAGCCCCCCCTCCCTTCTCCCCTCGCAAGAGAAGGCATTGACATCAACGGATGATCACGACCGTTCCGCGCGGGTGATCTCGCCATTCACCGGGTCGCGCGACCGCGGGCCTCGCGGCGGGCGTACTGGGGGCCGTTGAGGCGTTCGAAGTGGTCGGCGATGGCCCGGTCGATGTTGCCGAGCGTGACGGGGGTCGCGCCTCGCTCGCGGCGGAGGACGCGGCCCTCGCGGTCGAGGAGGATCATCGTCGGGAAGACGTCGACCGCCAGCGCCTCGCGGACCGGGCAGGGGTCGCTGAAGTCGGTCATGAGGACCGGGAAGTTCAGGCCCATGGCGGTGGCCACCTCGGCGAGCTTCTCGGCGCGGGTCTCCTTCGGGGTCTTCTCGTAGGCGATGCTCACCACCTGGAGCTTCTTCCCCCCCAGCCGGGATTGCAGCGCCTTCATGTGGTCCAGCGCCGGGCGGCACTGGGCGCACCACGAGCCCCAGAAGTCCAGCAGGATGAGATCGGCGTCGAAGTCCCGGAGCGAGACCTTCTTGCCGTTGATGTCGAGCATGGCGAGCGACGTGACCTGGCGCTGGTCGGCGTCGTACTCGCAGTACGGGGCCTTGCGACGGGCCTCCAGGTCGGCGGGCCGCGAGGCCGGGCGGGCCGCGGCCGTCGTCGGGGCCGGGGTGGCGGCGGGAGCGGGAGCGGGCATCGATTCGGGCTCGGATTCCGTCGCGGGAGCCGGCTCGGTCGCCGCGAGTTGCTCCGGGGCGGGCTCGGCGGCCGGCGGCGGCTCGGCGACCGGCGGCGGCTCGACGGCCGGCGTCGGTTCGGCAGGCGGCGCGGCTTCCTGGCGGACGGCGTTGGTCTGGGCGACCTGCTCGTCGAGCGGGACCACGTCGGCCCTCGCCGCGACGTCGGTCCATCGGGGGCGGGCGCGTTCCTGACGGGCCGGGGCCGCCGGCGAGGGGCCGGCGGGCTCGCGACCGTCGTCGATGAGATTGGCGGGGAGGTCGCGGGGCGCGTCGGCCTCGTCGTCCGGCGACGGCCCTTCCACGCGGGCGCTCACCTGGCTGATCTCGCGGGCCGGCGGAAGGGGGTTCTCGCCATCGTCGTCGTAGGCATCCGAGGGGGGAGCGGTCGGCTCGACGTCGAATCCCTCGGGCTCGGCGTCGAAGGCTTCAGGCCTGGCGTCCAGGCGGGGTCGGATGGGCCGGGCCGACCTGGAGCGCGCCCGGGGCTCTTCGTCCTCATACGGGTCGAAGGCGAGGTCGTCGCCCTGGGCGACCGGCCGGACGCGGGGACGCTTCGGCGCGGCGGCGACGGCCCCCCCCTGCCCCGGCTGGGCGTCTCGGGGGTGGAGGGCGATGCTCAGGTCGACGTCGGGGGCCTCGGCCTCGGCGCGGCCGGTCATCATCCCCTGCTCGCCCTGGTACTCGGCGATCACGGTGTAGGTCGATCCGGGCCGGACGCCGCGAAGGGTGAAGGCGCCGGAGCGGTCGGTGACGGCGTGGAGCAGCTTGCCCCCCGCCGCGCCCGACATCGCCAGGCGGACCACCGCGTTGCGCACGGGCTCCCCTTCCTCGTCGTACACCCGCCCGGAGATCCGCGCGCCGGCGGCGCGGCGCGATCCGGGCGCGGGGTCGGCGACGCGGGCTTCCTCGCCCGGCAGGCCGGCGACGACCGGGAGCGACCTGTCGCCCACGCTGGCGGTCGTCTTCACGTCGGACGGGGCGACGGCGCGGAGGCCGCCGGTCTGGCTGCAACCGACGACGCAGAGGCCGGGGACGACCGCGAGGAGGCCGAGTATGCTGGGGGGGATGCGCATGATCGGGGCCCTCCTCCTGGGCGTCTCGGCGGGTCGCCGCGCGGGCGCGGCCATATGCTCCGGGCCGATCGTCCTGATCCTGATCGGACGGGGGCCGTCGCGACGAGTCTCCGCCGCGTCATGGGCGCGAATCGAGGCGCGCTCGCCGATCGGCGGCGGCCACGGGCTCCATTCCCTCGATTCGGACGGCGACCGCGCCCGACTTTAAGGATTCCCGGGATCTCGTCAGGATCAATTCCACTGGGCGAGCTGCGACCGGGCTCCGGAGAGGAGGGCCCGGACGGTCTCGGAATCGTCGGCGCCGGGGCGGGACTTGAGGTAGTCGACCAGGGGGTCGATGGCCTCGCCGGGTCGGTCGAGTTGCAGGCAGAGCATGCCCAGGTCGCGACGCTCGAGCGGATCCTCGGAGATCTCCGCCAGCCTGCCCTGGACGATGTAGGCGGAGGCGAAGTCCTCGCGACCGACGTAGACGGCCTTGAGGTTGCGGAGCATCCGGGCGACCACCGTCCGGGGGTCGCAGGGGGCCAGCTTCGAGGCCGGGACCGGGCCCGCCCGCCCGGTCAACTCGCCGATCCGGCGGCGGCAGGCGTCGAGGTCGAGCAGCTCCCCCTGATGGAAGGCGTCCACGAACGTCGGCGGATCCTCGTCCAGCCTCAGCAGGAAGTGGGCCGGGGAATTGACCGGGAGCAGATCCACCCCGAGGCGCTCGGCGACGGCCTGATAGAGGATGGAGAGGGTTATGGGGATCCCCGTCCCGCGGTCCATCACCTCGTTCAGGAAGCTGTTGCGGGGGTCGAAGTAGTCCTCGGAGTTGCCGGCGTAGCCGTCCTCGATGAACAGCACCCAGTTGAGCTGGCCGAGGGTGTGTAGCGGGTGCGAGCCCCGCCGGCAGCGCGGGCGGACGCGGGCGGCCAGGTCGTCGATCCGGGCGATCTGAGCGTCGATGTCCAGACCAGGGTGGAAGTCGGCGGCGATCTCCAGGGCGACGCGCGCCAGGTCGGGGCGGCCGGCGCCGGCCACCACGCGGTCGAATTCCGGGCTCGGATGTCCAGTCGGTCGCATGGTCGCCCTCGACCCCGGGGGGATTTGGATCAGCTCGCCACACCTTGTTTCGGCGGGACGCCGCCGAGGCTGGAGCGAGAATGCGAGGGCTCCGGGGGGGCGACCCGCCGCGAGCGGGCCGCGCGCGAGGTGATCCAGGCCGTGGGCCCCAGCACCATGACGAAACCGAGGAGGGTCGGCAATGTCAGACGGCGATCCTGCAGGAAGATGTCGAACCCCAGACCGAAGACGACCTGCGTGAGGCTTAGGACGGCGATCCTCGCCGGGGGTCCGGAGGCGTAGGCCTTCGTCAGGAGGATCTGGCCGGCGGTCCCGGAGAGCCCCACCCCCAGGAGCAGGATCCACGATCGGGCGTCGAGCGAGGCGACCATCTCGGCCGCCGGCCGCGCCAGCACCAGCCAGAGCGCCGTCGCCAGGCTGGCGAGCCCGGAGAAGTGGGCCACCACCGCGCGGGCGTCGACGCCCTTAAGGCGGTGGAGTCCCAGCATGGCGATGGCCGTGGTGACCGAGGCCAGCAGCGCGATCGCGACCGCCCCGCCGCTCCCCGGCCCCGCCCCGTGCGGCTGCTGGATCATCGCGACGCCCATGATCCCGCAGGCCACGCATGCCAGCTCGACCCAGCGCCCGCCGCGCCGGGCGCCGACGAACGTCGTCAGCACGATCCAGAGCGGATAGGTGTTGGTGAGCGTCAGGACGTCGGCGACGGGGAGCCGCGTCAACGCGTAGAACGTGCAGGCGACGCTGATCGTCCCGGAGATGCTCCGCCACCACAGCGTCCTCGGCCGCCAGACGACCAGCCGGACCCCGCCGGCCAGGGCCAACGCCAGCGAGAACACGAACGTGGCGAAGATCCGGATGAAGGCGATCAGCAGCCAGTCGCATCGCGATCCGACCTCGTGCGTCAGCGCCCCCATGGTCGCGAAGCAGAACGCGGCGGAGATCATCCAGGCGGCCGGCAGCAGGCTGTTCGATCGTTGGTCCATCGAGATCCGGCGGGGCGGGCTCCGGCGAGGGGGGGGCGCGACGGGACGCGAGGGCCACGCGGACGCCTCGACAGGGACGGGATTATATCATGGATCGCCGCCGACGCGACGGTAAATCACAAACGTCCACCGCCGCGACGGTCGGGCCGCGGGCCGAACGCTCTGGCGGGGGCCGGCGTCTTCGATCACAATGAGCGGGCCGGCGCCCGGCGGAGCCCCGTCGCGGGCCGGCCCCTTCTCAATCGCAAGCCGCCCCGGATCGGCCGCCCGAAGGCCCGGGGCCGAGACCGATCAGGAGCCTCGCCCGTGGCCTCGACCGTCGACCGCAACCCCCTTCGGAATCCGAGCTACCCCGTGCGCGACCATTACGGCGAGCGTCATGAGCTGGAGGCCCGGCTCAAGGCGTGCGACGAGAAGCTCGCCGCCGCCCGCCGCAAGTTCGCGCTGCTCGGGAGCCATCCCCGGCGGGACGAGTACCAGAAGCTGATCTTCCAGCTCCAGGGGGCGCGCGACCAGTTCGCCGACGCCGCGTACCGGATGACCCGCGAGGCCGGCAGCATCTATCACGAGGACGAGGAACGCCTGGGCAACGCCGAGCGCGCCTTCGCCTTCGTGCTCCGTCGCTGGGACTCGGTCGCCACCTGAACGAAGGAGGCTCCCGCGCCGGGGAGACCGGCGCGGGAGCCCTGGGACTTCAATCGATGAACAGCCCGCTGACGAGGGCCGAGAGGCCGCCGGCGGCGCTGACGCGGAACTGGACCTTGCCGCTGACCTCCCAGGACAGGTACACGCCGTCCTTGAACGAGGAGACCGACCGGGAGTCGAGCACCTCGCCGGTCGCCGGGTCGACCAGCTCGACCAGCTGGACGCGGTTCGACTGGAACC
>NZ_JBBCIR010000116.1:0-14633 GCF_037189885.1 Paludisphaera sp. | reverse complement strand
TAGGCTCTGTCTGATGGGAAGGCTGCCCGCTATGCTATGCCCTCGCAACAACTTGCGAGGAGATACATGGCGAGACGACACGAACTTACAGACCCGCGGTGGGATCTCATCGCCGACCTCTTCCCGACCTACAGCCGAGGTGGCCAGTGGTCCGACCACCGCACCATGATCAACGGCGTCTTGTGGCGTCTCCGCGCCGGGGCGCCGTGGCGGGACCTGCCCGAGCGGTATGGCCCATGGCAGACCGTCTACCACCGCTTCAACGCCATGCGGCGTGACGGCCTCCTGGGCCGGATGCTCGAGCGCCTCCAGGCCCGGCTCAACTCCGAGGGCCTCATCGACCCGGAGCTATGGTGCGTCGACGGCACCGTCATCCGGGCGGCCCGGGCCGCCGCCGGGGCGGCGTCCGCCCCGAAAAAAAAGTAGACGACGAGCCAGGGGACCACGCCCTGGGCCGCTCACGAGGCGGCTACGGCACCAAGGTCCATCTCGTCAGCGACGGCCGGGGCGTCCCGCTGGCGGCGGTCGTCACGCCCGGGCAGCGGCATGAGTCGACGCAATTCGAGGCGGTGCTTGGGCGGGTACGGCTGAGGGGACGCCGGGGGCGTCCTCGATGCCGCCCGGTCCTGCTGGCCGGCGACAAGGGCTACAGCTACCCCCGCATCCGGCGGTGGTTGGCACGCCACGGCGTCAAGGCGGTCATACCCCGCCGCAAGGACCAGAGTCCTGACGACGGGCGGGTGCGGTTCGACGAGCAGATGTATCGCCGTCGGTCGGTCGTGGAGCAATGCGTCGGCTGGTTGAAGGAGTGCCGGGCGGTGGCGACACGCTTCGACAAGCTGGCCGTCAATTACCTGGCCACGGTGCAATGGGCCATGGTGCAGCGATACTTGCGACTGCTGACGGCATGAGTCAGCCCATCAGACAGAGCCTAGTCTTTGATTCGGGCATGCTTCGCGCCTCCCCTGGTGAAGCATACGGGCCCGCGCGCGAGATGGCGAGCCCCCTCACCCGCCGCGCTTCAGGGCCGCGCCGTACTCGTCCAGGAAGGTGGGCTCGCCGTAGCGTTCCGCGTAGTGGGCGTCGACGTAGACGGCGAAGCTGGAGACGTGGCGGATCCCGCGCGCGGCGTAGCTGGCGACGTCGGCGGCCAGCACGTCGGGCCGCCACGGGAGCTTCACGGCGGGGCGCTTCCAGCGCGAGAACAGCGACACGTCCAGCCAGTATTCCAGCACGCGGGCCGTCGCGGCGGGGAAGACCTCCAGGTTGGCGTCGAGCATCGGGAGGCCGTCGCGGCTCGCGGGGCCCGTCTGGCGCTCGTACGGGACGTCGTAGCTCCGGTGGATCGGCGCGTACTCCAGGAAGACGCCCGGCTCGGGCTTCACCTTCCGCGGCGGCGGCAGGGTGTCGTGGTACGCCAGGTGGGCCAGGGTCGCGCGCGGGTCGACCGCCTTGATCGCGCGGAGGAGGCGATTCTCCACCAGCAGCGCCTGCTCCGACGGGCTCAGCTCGCGGCACTCCGGGCAGGCGCACCAGGGGAGGCCGTCGTCGCCCCAGAAGTAGTACCGGCCGGTGGTCGGCCGGAGCTTCCCGGCGATCGCGGCGGCGTTCTCGGCGATGATGTCGAGCGCCCTCGTCGAGGCGGGGCAGCAGTTGGAATCGGCGTTGCGCCGGCCGTCGGCGTCGAGGCGGAAGAAGGTCGGCTCCTTGGCGAACAGCTCGCGCGGGAGCAGCTCCTTCATCGCGTGCAGCTCGTACTCGACCTCAAGCCCGAGCCGCTCGCAATCCTCCAGCACGCGCGCGCCGGCGTCGGACGCGGCCCACTCGACGACGGCGCCCGGCGAGTTCTGATGATGGATCCCGATCGTCGTCAGCCCGGCGCGCCTGGCGCGCTCGGGCCAGTCGGCGAGCGAGAAATCCTCGGGCGTCAGCACGACGCCGCGGGTCTGGAACCCCTCCTCGGCCCCCGCCGACGCGCGGGTCCGGGCCGCCAGCGCCGCCGTCAGCCCAACCGCCAGGAACGAGCGTCGATCGATCATCTGGACTCTCCCATCCGTTTCACGACTTCGGGTCCACCGGCGCGGCGGCGGGTTGGTCGTAGGGGAGGCCGCGGAGCCATGCCAGGATGTCGCGCTGCTGCTCGGCGTTGAGGACGCCGCTCATGGCGGGCATCTTGCGGAGGCCGTCGCGGACCTGCTTGTGGTAGTCCTCCGCGTGGGTAAGCACGGCGCGGTTGGCGAGGGCGGGGCCCAGCTCCGTCCCGACGGCGGTGGCGCCGTGGCAGCTCGCGCAGAGGACGATGTAGAGCTGGCCGCCGTTGGAGGCGTTCCCGTCGGCCGTCCCCTCGCGGGGGTCGCCGGGGATCTCGCGGGTCTCCACGTCGGCCAGGGCGACCCGCGCCGGCTCGAACGGCGGGGCGTCGGGGCCGTAGCGCCTGGTCAGGAACTCCTCGACCGGCCCGCGATCGGACTCGGGGAGGACCGCGCCCCAGGAGATCATCTTGTCGACCTCGGCCTTCCACTGCGACGCGGTCAGGCGCTGCGAGGCGTACATGTTCTCCTCGTGGCAGACCTGGCAGTTCGCCGTCAGGGCGCGCTTCGCCAGGGCTTCTCGGATGAACGCCTCGTCGTCCAGGTCGTCCTCGTCGAGGGCGTCGTCGCCGCGCGCCAGGTCCTCGGCCTCGTGGCGGATCTTCTCCTGGGCGGCGGCCTCGGCGCGGGCGGCCTCCGCCTCGGCCATCCGCGCGCGGAGCTGTTGCTGCTGGAGCAGCCGCCCGCCCGCGAGCCCGACCGCCACGAGGACCGCCAGCGACAATATGATGAGGAATGCTCTCATGTCTGGGTCCTCAAGAGACGACGCAGGGGACGCGGTCGTAGCCGTTCCAGAGGTAGCCGCTCTTGTTCCAGGGGGGCGTCTCGGGCTGGACCTCTCCCCGGGAGTCGGTGGCGCGGGCGATCAGGGTGAACTCGCCGGCGGCGGGGGGCGTCCAGGCGACCTTGAAGCGGCGCCAGCTCCCCTGCCGGGGCTCGTCCAGCAGCTCGGCCTCGCGCCAGGTCGGGTCCTCCGCGGAGGCGACCTCCACCTTCACGACGTGCCCCTCGCCGGTCCACGCGACCCCGCGCACCTCCACCGCGCCCCGGCCGAGGGCCGCGCCCTCGGCGGGGGAGGTGATGAGCGACTTCACGTTCATCCAGGTGACCGGGAGCATCTCCTCCGCCGGCGGATCCTCGCCGGGGGGGTACGGCTTGACCGACATCCGGTAGCCGGGCTTCATGTAGAAGGACGTCGCCTCATCGGCCGCCACGACGATCCCGCGCACCCACTTCGTCCAGGCGTTCGCCCCCCAGCCGGGGACGACGATCCGAGCGGGGCCGCCGTGAAGCGCCGGCAGCGGCTCGCCGTTGACCGACAGGGCGAGGATGACGTCCTCGGCCCGGGCGCGGTCCAGGGGGATGCTTCGGAGGAACTCGGGCGCCTTGGGATTGGGGGGGACGTCGCCGCCGACGAACTGGACGTGCGCCGCCTCGGGCTTCACGCCGGCCTTCTCCAGCAGGGCCGACAGCCTCACGCCGGCCCAGGCCGCGTGGCTCACGGCGCCGCGCCCCCAGGGCAGCCCGGGCATCCTCGGCCGGAACATGGCGCGGCCGTTGCCGGCGCACTGGATCACGGCCGGGACCTCGACCCGCTCCATCCCCGCCAGGTCGTCCAGGCTCAGGGTCAGCGGGCGCTCGACCAGGCCCTTGACCTCGACGGTCCACGGCCGCAGGCCGACCGCCGGCGCGCCGTGATGGCTCCGGACGAAGATCTCGTCGGTGGGGGTGAGGAAGGAGTCCAGCGCGGCCGGCGGGGATTCCAGGTTGAGGGGTCGCTCGCTCCGCACGATCATGCGTCGGTCCTCGCCGCCGGGAGTTTCCTCGCCCCTCGCCGGGGCCCCGGCCGGCCCGCCGATGGCGCCGGCGGCGACCATCCCGCCCCACACGGCGCCCAGGAACTCGCGACGATCCGTGCCCGGGCCTTCGCGATCGCCGCCCGGCGTCGATTCCGCATCCATCATCTCCCCCCGCCTCCGTGAACCTCGGCCGTCGGATCTGAGTCCCAGGAGTATGCGGGAACGCCCGCGTCTCGTCCAGGCCCGACGACAAACCCCCTGCATCCCGAGCGACCCGCAAACCCCGCCCCGACATCCTTCGTATTGAGGTTGGGAGATGCCCGATCGGCATCCACCTTGCCTTATATTTGAGGCGTCGAGAACGGGCCGATCCCCAGGAGGGCCCTTCAAGGACGTCCCGTCAGCCCGCGCGTTCGGTCCGCTCGTCGAAACGACTCCGTCCCCGGCGTTCGATCAGAGGTGGCAACCGGCTCCAAACCACGGGTTGAGAACGATGAAGAAACTTCGTCGCGAGCGCAAGCACGACTTGATCGCCCGTCTCGGCCGTCAGATGGACATCTGCCTGGATACCGGCAAGCCGCGACGGGTACGGACCCGATCGGCGCGCTACGCCGCCTCGCTCGCCGAGGCCCTGGGGCTCATCGATCGCCCGCGATGCTGCACCTGGTGCCGCCGCCGGCAGCGGCTCCAGCGCCACCACTGGGACTATCGCGAGCCGCTGAACGTCACGTTCCTCTGCCCCGACTGCCACGCCATCGCCGACAACATGGTCGTCCAGGCGATCGCCTGAGCGGCGGGCGTCAGCCTTCCCGCGTCGCGGCGTGGACCGAGACCATCTCCGGCCGGATCACCTTGTCGCCCGACTGGAAGCCGGGGCGCAAGCGGGCGGCGATGGTCCGGGCGAGGGCCGGGTCGGGCGCGGGGACGGTCGTCACGGCGCGCTGGCGGCGCGGGTCGAAGGCGTCCCCCTCGACGCGGAACGGCTCGACCCCCTGGCGGTAGAGCACGTCCTCGAGCGCGGTCTGGATGGAGGCGAGCGTGTCGCGGAAGCCGTCGGCCTCCGGGGGCTGGGCCGCGGCCATCTTGCCGACGTCGTCGTGGAGCTGGATCAGGTCGATGAAGATCGGCCGTTGGACCTTCATCAGCAAGTCTTGCTTGTACTCCTGGAGTTCGGCGTGGAGCCGGTCGACGACGCGCTCGCGGTTGGCCTCGGCGCGGACCTCGCGGTCGAACCGCGCCTGGAGCCCCGCGATGCCGTCGCGCGACTGCTCCCCCAGCCGGGCGATGGCCTCGTGGAGCCCCTCCGCGATCGCCGCGAACGAGGGGGGTTCGGGCTCGGCGAGCGGCTCGGGTTCGGGCTCGGGCTCCGGCTCGATCCGCGGTGCGAGCGGCGCGCCTACCTCCAGCTGGTCGGCCAGCTCCCGCTCGGCCTCGACGTAATCGACGGCCGGCGCGGGCTCGGCTTCCGGCTCGGCCGTTGGATAGGGGGCCTCGGGGTCGGTCGCGGGATCGTCGCGGTCTTCGACGTCGGGTGGCACGGCCGGGCTCCTTGGTTGATTCGGCCGAGGAAGAGATGCTCCTCCCCCTCGCGGGTGGAGGTGGCCCGAACGCCTGGACAAGGGAAGCCGAGCGAGACGCCCGGTGGAATACGCGACGCCCCCCATCCGGCCTTCGGCCACCTTCTCCCACGAGGGGAGAAGGGATTTCGGCGGGGGAGGGGGCGATCGGCGTCGGATCGCGACCGGTGGCGCGGGCCCACGATGACTCCACCGGTCGTTACGCCCTTCCTCCCCCTCTCCTGGCCGCTCCGACGATCGCGCTCGTCTCAGGCGCCGGCGGCGGCCTTGAGGGCCTGGAGGGCCGGCTCGTAGTCGGGCTCCTCGGCGATCTCGGGGACGATCTGGACGTAGGTGATCTTGTTCGAGGGGTCGACCACGAACACCGACCGGGCGAGGATCGTGACCGGGAGGCCCTGGATCAGGACGCCCCAGTGCTTGCCGAAGGTGTAGTTGTGGGCGTCGGAGAGGTTCTTGACGTTGTCGATGCCGGCCTCGGTGCAGAAACGCACCTGGGCGAAGGGGAGGTCGGTGCTCACCGTGTAGGCGGCCACCTTGTCGCCCAGATCCTTGAGGATCTCGGCGAACTTCTTCGTCTGCTTGTTGCAGACCGGGGTGTCGAGCGAGGGGACGACGTTGAACAGCCGCGCCTTGCCGGCGGTGTCGGCCAGGGAGAGGACCGCCAGGCCCTCGCCCACGGCCTGGAAGTCGGGCGCGGCGTCGCCGACCCGCAACTTGGGCCCGACCAGCTCGACCGGGTTCCCCTTGAACGTCACCTCGCCCTTGCGCGTATCGGCCATGACTCTCCCTCGCTCGTTAATCCCCGGGTCTCGGCGATGCTCCACGCCCATAAGGGTAGCCTCGCGTCGCCAGCCGGTGCAAGCCGCGGCCGGCGACCGGGCTGGAGGCCGGCGCCGCGCCTCGGGTAAAATGAAATCGTCCCGATCCGACCAATCGCCCCCGCACCCGAGAGCCGCGCCGCATGCCCGCCAGGTTTGATCCGTATCAGTTCGACGTGGTGGTGGTCGGGGCCGGTCACGCCGGGATCGAGGCGGCCCTGGCGCCGGCGCGGATGGGCTTGCGCGTGGCGCTGTTGACGATGAACGTCGACACCATCGGCCAGATGAGCTGCAACCCGGCCATCGGCGGCGTCGCCAAGGGGCAGATCGTCCGCGAGGTCGACGCCCTCGGCGGCGCGATGGGCCTGCTGACCGACGCCACGGCCATCCAGTTCCGGCTCCTCAACCGGGGCAAGGGGCCGGCCATGCACAGCCCCCGCGCCCAGTGCGACAAGCGGGCGTATCAGGCCCTCGCCAAGCTCACCGTCGAGCGCCAGCCGAACCTCACCCCGCGCCAGGAGATGGTCGAGGGCGTCGAGGTCGCCGGCGGGCGCGTCGCCGGGGTCCGCTGCCGGGGCGACGTGCTTTACAAGGCACGCGCGGTGATCCTGACGACCGGGACGTTCCTCCAGGCGCTGATGCACCTCGGCGAGGTGAAGACCCCCGGCGGGCGCGGCGGGGACGGCGCGGCGGTGGGGATGTCGGCCAGCCTGCGGGCGCTCGGGTTCGAGCTGAGACGGTTCAAGACCGGCACCCCCCCGCGGCTGAACGGGCGGACGATCGACTTCGACCGCCTGGATCCCCAGCCCGGCGACCCGGAGCCCGTCGCCTTCTCGTTCCTCACCGACCGGATCGAGCAGGCGCAGATCCCCTGCCACATCACCGCCACCACGCCCGAGGTCCACGAGATCATCCGGGCCAACCTGCACCGCGCCCCGATGTACTCCGGCCAGATCGAATCGACCGGGCCGCGATACTGCCCCTCGATCGAGGACAAGGTGGTCCGGTTCGCCGACCGCGACTCCCACCAGATCTTCCTGGAGCCCGAGGGCCGCGAGACGCTGGAATACTACTGCAACGGCATCTCCACCAGCCTCCCTCGCGACGCCCAGGAGGCCCTCCTCGCGCGGATCCCCGGGCTGGAACGGGCCGAGGTCATGCGCTTCGGCTACGCCGTGGAGTACGACTTCGCCCCGCCGGAGCAGCTCGGGCCGACGCTGGAGACCGAGGCCATCCCCGGGCTGTACTTCGCCGGGCAGATCAACGGCACGACCGGCTACGAGGAGGCCGCCGCGCAGGGTCTCGTCGCCGGGGCCAACGCGGCGCTGTCCGTCCGGGGGGAGCCGCCGATGATCCTCGACCGCTCGTCGGCCTACATCGGGGTCCTGATCGACGACCTGGTGACGCGAGGGGTCGAGGAGCCCTACCGGATGTTCACCAGCCGCGCCGAGTATCGCCTGCTCCTTCGCCACGACAACGCCGACCTCCGCCTCACGGAGATCGGCCGCCGCGCCGGCCTGGTGGACGACGCCCGCTGGGCCCGGTTCGAGGCGCGTCGCGACGGCCTGGCCGCGCTGCGCGGGCGGCTGGCGGCCACCCGCCGCGACGGCGTGACCTTCGACAAGATGCTCCGACGCCACGAGACGACCTGGGACGACCTCGTCGCGCTCGACCCGGACCTCGGCGCGGCCGGCTTCGCGCCCGACGTCGTCGCCCAGGCGGTGATCGAGGCGAAGTACGACGGCTACGTCGGCCGCCAGGTCGAGCAGATCGAGCGGTTCCGCCGCCTGGAAGACAAGGCCATCCCCGCCGACCTCGACTACGCCGCCGTCCCCCAGCTCCGCGCCGAGGCCCGCGAGCGGCTGACGCGGGTGCGCCCCCGGTCGCTCGGCCAGGCGGGCCGGATCAGCGGCCTCAACCCGGCGGACCTGGCGACCCTGCTCGTCCACCTTCGCCGCAACCCCGCGACCGCCGCCGATGGGCCATCTCGCTGATATCGCCCGGCAAGCCGGTGTCCCGCCTACCTTAGCAGGCCGGGAACGCCTGCCCCATGCCCCCAGGTCGGAGTGCCGACCGAGATTGACAGAAACGCCCATCCGGTGTCTGTTGTGCGAGACCTCGCCGCTTGCCGATCTTCCGGGCCCCATCTTTGCAGGTTGGAGGGCCCGGATCGAGGCGAGCGATCGCGGTTCACGGGCCGGGGCGGCGCCCTCGACCGTCGCGCGCCGGAAACCGCCGGACGATTGACAATCTCGGCCCATTTTTTAGAATTGGGCGATTCGGCAATCTCGGCAATCTTTGTAGTCTTCGCGGAATTTAACGCCTGGGCTCCTTCGGAGGATCGACGATCGCGGCCGCCGGGGGGCCGGATCGACCTCGGACGGCGTGACAGGGACGTGTCGCAGGGAGGCCGATCGGGGCGGGAGGGGGTCCGCGAGACGGCGACCAGGGGGGCGCGTCGCGGGCTCGGCTCGGCCCCGAATAGGATTATCGGGACTCAACCAACCATGAAGACCGTTTACACGACGGGTGAAGCGGCGAAGATCTGCAAGGTCAGCCAGCAGACCATCATACGCTGTTTCGACTCCGGCCAGTTGAAGGGATTCCGCGTCCCCGGCTCGCGGTTCCGGCGGATCCCCCGCGAGTCGCTGTATCGCTTCATGAAGGAGAACGGGATCCCGACCGACGCGCTGGAGAGCGGGCGGCGGCGGATCCTGATCGTCGACGACGACCAGGCGGTCGTCGACCTGATCGCCGAGGTGCTGTCGGCCGACGGCCGGTTCGAGCACAAGGCGGTGAACAACGGGTTCGGGGCGGGGATGCTCGCGAAGGAGTATCACCCGGACCTGATCATCCTCGACGTGATGCTGCCGGACATCAACGGCCAGGCGGTCTGCGAGCTGATCCGCAAGGATCCCAGCATCTCGGACATCAAGATCGTCTGCATCTCCGGGATGGTCGAGGAAGACAAGATCGAGGAGCTGAAGGCGTCAGGCGCCGACGATTTCCTCCACAAGCCGCTTGACATCGATGGACTAATCGCCACGATCTGCCGACATCTGGATATGGAGACCAGCCCCAACGCCTGAGGCGTGGCGTCCGCCGGCGGGAATAGCCGGCGGGCCGTGGGGGTCGGGAAGGAGCCCGATTCGTCGTGCGGTTCCAAATGGGACGAAAGCCGCCGGGAGATCCCCTGCCCGCCCGCCTTGACGGGCTGGCGCGGCTGCCCGTCCGCGCCCAGACGGCGCGACTGGCCGCGACGGGCGACGGGCCGGCGATCGCCGGCGCGGCCGAAGACGAGCCGTCGCCGCCCCCCCTGGCGCGCGCCCTGCCCGACCTGGACCCCGGCTGGCTGGCCGCGGAGTCGGCCGGGCGCGGGCGGGCCGACTCCCTCGCCATCGCCGCCGATTCCCCCTGGTGGCCCGCGCCCCCCGCCGACGGCCCGGAGGCCGAGGCCCTCCAGGCGCTCTGGCGGCACTCGGTCGCCGCGGCGCTCGCATGCCGGTCGCTGGCCCGCGAGCGGGGCGACCCGGACCCGGCCTCGCTGATCCGCGCCGGGATGCTCCACGGCCTGGGCCGCTGGGCGGTCGCCGCCGTCGACCTCGCCTGGTTCGCCCGCTGGCGCGCCGAGCCCGACCTCGACGCCCGCCGGTGCCTGGAGCGCGCGGAACTGGGAAGCGAGCTGCGCGACCTGGGCCGCCGGCTGGCCGAGCGATGGGGTCTGGAGCCCCTGGCGGTCGACGCCGCGTGGCTGCACGGCGAGGACGACGCCCAACTGACGGGCGCCGCCCGCGACCCCGCGCGCCTCGCCCTGGTCCGCGAGGCCGTCGCCCTGGCCGAGTCGACCCCCTGGGCGATGGACGCCCCCCGCGGCCGCGAGTCGATGCCGACGGAGCCCCGCCCGCGAATCCTCGTCGCCGAGGTCCAGTCGCGATGCGGCTCCCCCTTCGTCGCGCCGGACTCCTCGCCGTCGGAGGAGCGCGCCGTCCGCGAGGTCGCCCGCCTGCGGCGTCGGGTCATCGACCTGGCCCGGAACAACGCCAGCCAGGGGCGGCTGATCGAGGCCCTGGCCGACTCCTCGCCCGACGAGTCGCCCGAGAACTGGAGCCTGCGCGCCGGCCGCTCGTGGTGCGCCGAGCCCGAGGTCAACGCCGCCCGGGTCGCCTGGCGCGGCCTCGGCGATCCGGAGGCCGACGAGCCCGCGGAGCCCCCGCGCCGGGGCGCCTCGTGGTCCTTCCCCCTGGAGTCGGCCGGCGAGCCGGTCGGCGAGGTCCAGCTCTGGCTCGACGCCGACGTCGACGCCCTGCGCGAGCGGCTCGGCCCCACTCGGGTCGTCGACGCCTGGAAGGCGTGGGCGGCGCACGTCGCCGGGCGGCGCCGGCTGGAGCTCCGGCTGGCCGCCACGATCGACGGCGCGCGCGCGGCGTCGCGTTCGGAGCGCCGGCGGCTCCAGGCCGCCAAGCTCGACGCCCTGGCCGAGTTCGCCGCCGGCGCCGGCCACGAGCTGAACAACCCGCTCGCGGTGATCGTGGGCCGGGCCCAGCTCCTGGCCGCCCAGTCCGCCGACCCCGAGGCCGCCAAGTCGCTGGGGATCATCCTCAACCAGGCCCGGCGGACCCACCGCATCCTCCGCGACCTAATGTTCGTCGCCCGCCCCTCCGACCCCCGCCCCCGCGCCTGCCGCCCCGCCGAGGCCCTGCGCTCCACCCTGGCCGATTTCCGGGACGAGTGCGAGGCCCGCGGCGTCCACCTGGCGGGCGAGTTCGAGGAGCCCGACGCCCCCGCCTGGCTCGACCCCGACGCCCTGCGGCACGTCGTCGCCGAGCTGGTCCGCAACGCCATGCAGGCCGTCGGCGGCCCGGACGGCGGGTCGATCCGGGTCCGCTCCGCCGTCCGCGACGGCGAGCTGCTCATCCGCGTCGCCGATTCCGGCAAGGGGGTCGGCCAGGCCGAGGCCGCCCACCTGTTCGACCCGTTCTACTGCGGCCGACAGGCCGGCCGCGGCCTGGGCCTGGGCCTCTCCCGCGTCGCCCGGATCGTCGAGCGCGCCGGCGGCTCCATGACCTGGGACTCCCCCCCGGGCCAGGGCTCGACCTTCGAGGTCCGCATCCCCTGCGCCCCCCCGCCGGACGAACCCAGGGCCAGGAGCGCCTAACCGCCGGGGCGCGGCGGATTTCGGCCCGGCCCGCATAACGGCCTTCCCCCCTGGAGGGGGCCGGTGGCCCGGCGGGCCGGATGAGGGGGGGACGAGCGGGACGACCCCCGAAGTTCGAAAGGGCCTCCCCGGGCCGTCGGCCTGGGCCTATCCTCCGAACCCCGAAGCTCGGCGGGCGGGCTCCCCCTCATCTGACTCCTTCGGAGTCTGTCTTCCCCCTCCAGGGGGGAAGAGCGTTTATTCCTGGACCTTGATGGCGATCGGGTCGCCCCGATCGGATCACCGCGCCTCCTCGGCCGGCTCGATGCGGTAGACGGCGTCGTCGAGCTTCACCACGACGGGCTCGTTGAACGCCAGGTAGCGGTTGCGCTCGTCCGACTGGGCGCGCGCGAGGTCGAAGTACTCGTCGGAGAACTGGCGGATTACCTTCGCGCCGGCCTCGTCCTCGGGCTTCACGGCCGAATCGACCCAGCGCCCTTCCTTGTAATAGAAGGTCTTGGCGCCGACCTGGCGGACGGTCTCGGCGACGTCCCGCTCGCCGGCCTGGGCTCGCGACGCGGGGGCGGAGGCCTTCGCCGCCACCTGAGCGCCGCCGGCCCGGCCCGTCGCGGGGCCGGCGGGGGCCGCGGACAGGCTCATCGCCCCCATCCCGGCCATGCCGCCCATCATGCCCCCCATCCCGGCCTGCCCCGGCTGGCCGACGGCCCGGTTCAACGCCATCGCGTCGGCCTGGCCGGCGTTCTGGTAGTAGCCCTTCACCTGCCGCTGGACGACGCCCGACATCCCGCCGACGGACTCCAGCTCGCGCAGGGCGACCCGGGCGCGGTCGGTGTTCTGGGTCATGGCGTGCAGGGGCGTGCGCTCGTCGGCCAGGAACGACGTGTACGGCGTCATGATGCCGTACTTGGTGCTCAGGCTCACCAGCTCGTCGACGAGTTCCTTGTTCTGGCCGTTGAGGTCGATCTGGTCGATGAGGTCGCCGATCCGCCGCGCCGCCCAGATGCGCTCGACGAACCGGTAGGTGTTCCCGCGATCGGCCTCGGCCAGCTCGGCGGGGAACTCGAACGAGCGCGACTCGCCGCCGACCTTCCCGGAGACCTTGAGTTTCGTCGTGCCCGAGCGTCGGTAGCGACCGGCCCAGACGATCTGGCCGCCGTCGAACAGGTCGGGCACGTCGCGCGGGTAGGCGCGGTTGACGTCGGAGTCCGCGAACTCGATCCGGACGCCGGTCAGGACCGGGCTGGTCAGCTTCGCCATGTAGCGGGCGACGTGGGCCTCGATGTCCTCGTCGGGCTTGACGTACTCCGTCGCGCCGCCGTTGCCGGCGCTCAGGCGGTCGAGCAGCCGCGCGTTGACGTCGTAGCCGACGCCGAAGCTGAAGACGCGCGTCCCGCGATCATTGGCCTTCTTGCAGGCCTCGGCGATCTTGAACTCGTTCGTCTCGCCGGCCGTGGGGAGGCCGTCGGTCAGGAACAGGACGTAGCTGGGGCGCGAGTCGTCGCGGATCATGTCGAGCGCCGACTTCAGCGCGTCGGCGATGTTCGTGCTGCCCCCCTCGCGGATGTTGTCGACGTACCGCCTCGCCTCGGCGCGGGCGTCGGGGCCGTAGCGCTGAAGCTCGGGCTTGTAGGTCTCCACGCGGTCGTCGTACACGACGATGTTGAACAGGTCGTCCTCGCGGAGGTCGTCCAGCACGGTCCGCAAGGCGTTGCGGGCCTGGTCCATCTTCTTCCCGGCCATCGACCCCGAGCGGTCGATCACGAAGACGACCGTCTTGGGGAGCGGCTTCGAATCGGCCGCCTTCACCTCGGGCGCGGCCAGGACGAGGAAGTAGCCGTCCTCGCCGGAGTCGGGCCGATGGCTGAGGACCGACGCCCCCAGCGAGCCCTCGGCCAGCGTGTAGACGACGCGAAAGTCCCGCGTCGGCGTGACGTCCGACCGATCCAGGCTCACCTTGACGTCGTGGTCCCCCGCGCGGTCGACGCGGGCTTCGTCGCTGGGGCAGAAGACGGACTTGATCGCCTCCTTGCTGGCGATCGAGGCTCGGATCTCCAGCTTTCCCACCGGCTTGGCGGCGTGCTTCTGGGTCGAGAGCGGGTACGTGAACTCCACCACGTCGCGGTCGCGGCGGCAGAGTTGGGTGTAACGCATCACCACCTTCCGCTCGGCCCCGGCGGGGATGGGGAAGACGCTGGTGCGATAGAGCCCCCGGCCCATGTACTCCAGCAGCGCGGGGTCGCGCTTGCTCCGGACGATCTCCTCGTAGATCCGCCTGGCCTCGTCCTTCCCCATCAGCCGGCCGGCGATCTCCTTGCCGTCGACCATCAGGACGAGGTGCTCGACCGCCGCGTCCTCCGGGACCGGGAAGAAGTACTCGGCCTCCATCTCCGTCGACCCGGGATTATAAAACGTCTGGGAAACCTGGACTTCGGCCGCCTGGTCGCGGATCCGGGCGTCGATCGTCAGCGCCCGGACCTCGAACGGCCGCTGGACCGGAGTCGGGATCGGCGTCGGGACGGGGATCGGCGGCCGACGGTCGATGATCCATCCCTGCGCCCGGGCCTCCGCCGCCATCCCCAGCACCACCACCACCGCCGCCGTCAAGAACCGCCCCGCGCCCATGGCCGCCTCCCCGGGCCGAAGCCCGTCCAGAACAGGGATTCTCGGTCCACCTCCCTGTTAGACGTCCGAGCGACCACTTCCTGAGGATCGAACCGCCCGGATTTCACTCGGCGATTTTCCCGAGATTCCTGAAATCCCGGAGACCGCCCCGCGGATCATCCCGGAGACCGTATGCTCCTTGGCAATTCGACGGAAGCATGATCGAGACGGGGAAAGACCCCACGCGTTACCGAGCGAGCGTGAAACGCGCCGGGACAAGGGCCGTCGGACCTTTGCAAGCCTCGACGAGCGTGGAACGCGCGTCCCCTCTCCCGGCGGGCTGACGGCCCGCCACTTCCTCGTCGACGGCTCCACGGCCGCGCTCCACCCTCCTCCCCCGTGATGACCCGTCGCTGCCCCGCGGTGGGTGACGACGAGCATCCTTTCTCCCCTCGTGGTGCTCTGTCGAAAAGAGGCCGTAGAGGCTCAGGCGGCCGGGGCCGGGCCGGTGCCCGGAGAGGCGCGGGCGGCGTCCCGTTCGCGCCTCTCCGCATCGCCGACGAGCAGCAGGACGTCGTGGACGACGCACCGCA
>NZ_JBBCIR010000115.1:0-10504 GCF_037189885.1 Paludisphaera sp. | reverse complement strand
GCGGGGCCCCCCCCCCCCCCCCCCCCCCCCCCCCCGCCCCCCAACGCCCACGGTGATCGCCATGCGAGACGTCGTCGCCATCGTGCTGTGCGGCGGGGCGAGCCGCCGCATGGGCCAATCGAAGGCCGACCTCCCATTCGGCGACGAGACGCTGCTCGAACGCGCGACGCGCCAACTCCTGGATGCCTTCGAGCACGTCGTCGTGGCGGCGGCCCCCGGCCAGCCGCTCCCCCACCTCGATGCCGGTCGCGCGCGCATCGTCCGCGACGCCTCGGCGTATCTCGGCCCATTACATGGGTTTTCGACCGCGCTCGACGCCCTCGCGGCGTCGGCGGAGTTTGCGTACCTCGCCGCGGTCGACGCGCCTGGGTTCACGCCGGATTGGCCCCGCCTGTTGCGCGGGCGGATCGGCGACGCGGACGCCGCGGCGGCGAAGATCGGCGGTCGGGTTCAGCCGTTCGCGGCGCTCTATCGCGTCGGCCCGGCCCGCGAGGCGGTCGCCTCGCTCCACGCGCAAGGGTCGCGGCAGCTGGTCTCGCTCCTGGACCGCCTCGCAGTTCAGTGGCTGCGCGAGGATGAACTCGCGACGGTCGACCCCTCGGGCGACCTGTTCCGGGATCTCGACAGCCCGGAAGACTATCGCCGGGCCCTCGACCGGATGGAGAGGGAGTCGTCCCGGTTCGAAAAGGGATGAGGGCCGCGCGGGACCAGCCCGGACGACCCTCGCCTTGCGACCCGACCCATGCCCGGAGGGCCCGCTCGTCAGCGGGCGGAGTCGCTGAAATCGACCTCGAAGTCGCTGAGATTGATCGGCGCGTCTCCCTCGTCGTCCGAGGACTTGGAGTAGACCTTGTCCCAGCGGTGGGCGTCCGACTCCAGCGACCGGCCGTACTGGCCGAGCCGCTCGTTCTCGCGCTGGCAGTCGATGCAGCTGTTGGTGTACGGCAGGGCGTTGAGCCTGGGCTCCGCGATCTTGCCGCCGCAGAACTCGCAGCGGCCGTAGACGCCCGCGGCGATGCGCTGGAGGGCGTGCTCGATCTGGCCCAGCTCGCGGCTCTCGATCTCGACCAGGCGAGAGCTGATCTCGTCGTTCGCCGAGTCGACCGCGGCGTCGATGTTGTCGGCCATGCCGCCGGCCTCGGAGAACTTACGGAAGGCTTCGAGGTCCCCGGAGAGCGCCTTGCGGAGGGCGTCCCGGCGGGCGACCAGCCGAGAAGTCAGGCGATGCAGAGCGTCTTTGCGGGCCATCGTTACACCTCCGGGTGACAAGATTAGCTGCCGAGTCGCTGAAATCCGGCCGCCAGGGATCGGGCCCGCCGCGAGGCGGCCACGATCGGGCAGGGCGGCGCGAATGCTGGGTCAAGGAGAAGATAGCTCACCGAAATACCCCGACCGACCGATCCGCCGGATTCCGGCGGCGGGACCGATCCCGCCACGCCTACATGCGACACCGTCTCAAGCAAAGTGGGCGCCGCCCGTCGGGACCAGGTCGGGCATTTCGGGCGGGTCGAGGGTATTACGTCGACCGCGCCGAAAGGTTTGACGAATTTTCTAGGATTTCGTTCCCGCCCTCCGACGCTCGACATCGCGGCTCAGGGCCACGCGCTCGTCGGCTCGATTCAACCTGGCCGGACGTTGTTCACCGCGCGGGCGGCGTCCGGCCCTTTGAATTAGGAGGGCGATGGGGCGGGAAATCGAGGCTATTGTGTGCCTGATTCCCGGAAAATCAACGAAAAAATCCCCGCCGCCGAGAAAATGTCGAAAATCGGGGTTGCGGAGCGACGGGCCGACGCCCTCAAATTCAGCGCGGCAGGAAGAAGTCGGAAGTCACGCGCGGGCTGGCGCTGCCGGGCAGATGGAGGAAATTGACGTACCGCCGCTGCCGCGGCCCGTCGAAGGTCCATTGCAAAACGGTGCGGCCCCTGGTAGCCACCACCGACCGGCCGTCCGGCCCCACCCCGAGCGCGGCGCGGACCTCCGCAGGGGTCTTTCCCCGCAGCCCCTGCCCCTCGTCCGAGGGAGGCGGCGCGTCCGTCCCGGCCGCCACGGCCGGCGCGTCCTTGACCCATTCATCTCCCTCGCGGCGGTAGCCCCGGAGCTTGAACGCCTCGACGACGAGTTCCGAGTCCGGGGCGATCTTCCGCGCGCGTTCCAGGAGCTGGCGCGCCGATTCGGCGTCGTTGAGGAGCGCCTCGTAATCCGCGGCCAGGGCGATGGGCCCCTCGGCGTCGGCGTCGCCAAGCCGGTCGCGACGGTGCTGGAGCCAGTCGCGATAGAATGCAAGCTCGGCCGCCGGGTCGTTGGCCCGCTCCCGCAGCAGCTCGCCGATCGTCTTCACGTCGGCCATGCGCAGCCCATCCATCCGCTCGCGGGCGATCCGCCGGGCCTGCTCGACGAGTTTCGCCGCCAGCGCGGGACGCTCGGGGACCAGCCGGGTCGCGTCGTCGACCGCCTGGAGGGCCGATCGCACGTCCCCGGCCACGCGAGCCTCCAGCAACCTCTGGACGACGTCGGCCCAGAGCCGGCGATCCAGGCCCTTGCGTTCCTCCGGACTGGCGGCCCGGTAAGCGGCCGCCGGATCCTGCTCGTACCGCTCCGCCAACGCCCCCGCGATCGACCCCGCGCCGGCGGCGTCGGTCGCGGCCGAGGGGAATAGCTCCTCGACGTCCGCCCTCAGCGCCTCCAGGTCGGCGGGCCTGGCGGCCGAGGCGAGCATGGCGCGGAACGCCCGGTGCGCCAGGGCCGACGGCGCGGGCTCGGCGACTCCCTGCTTGCGACCTTGACGCGCGAGCGTCAGCCATTCGCGGGGGGCGTCGACCGTCCCCCGACGGTCGTCGGCCTCGATCCGCAGGGCCTCGGCCTCCACGGCCTTCGCGCGGGCGGCGAGGGGCGTATCGCCGAAGTCCTTCGCGCGGGCGGCGGCCCAACGCGACCACTCGCGCCGACGCTCGAAGTCGCGCGCGGGGAGCGCGGCGACCGCCTTGTCGAGCCGCTCCAGGTCGGCCGGCTGAAGTTCGACCGCCTCGGCGTCCAGGTAGAGTCGCGTCCCGTCGCGCGTCAGCCGCCCTCGGACGATCGCCGCCGGGTTGCGGGGGGGCGTGCTCGGCCTCAGCGATTCGGGCAGCCGGACGGGGACGGGCGTGCGCCTGAGATAAAGCTCGTCGTAGCCGACGCGGGGATGGTTCTGGAAGAAGCGGATCCGGTCGTCCACGCTCACCAGCTTGCCGACGAGGTCGTCGCGCTTCATCAGGTCGGCCGGCTCGACGGCGATCGGCGTCTCCTGGGCCCCGGCCGCGCGGAGGGCCGCGAGGGAGAAAAAGAGGAGGGCCATGGCGCGGATCATGGTTCGATGCCCTCAATGGGGACGGTCGACGAGTCGGGGTCGGGCCAGCCGAGCGCCGCGAGCGCCTCGTGGAATTGCACGAACAGCCCGCTCTTGGGCTCAAGCCGGACGACCCAGCCGCGGTCCTCGGCGTCGTATTCGAGCGCCGCGAGCCGGGCGCCGAAGACGACCTTGTCTCCGGCCTTCGGTTGGGCCAGGTCGAACAGCTCGAACCCCCGGAAGTCGACCCGCGCCGACCGATCGGGCCGCGCCCCGCCGGCGCGGAACGACCCGGCGTCGTCGGTGGGGAGGACCACGTATTCGATCTCATACCGCCCGCTCGGGTCCGCCGGGGATGATCGAATCTTGGAGTCGAACAGGACGCCGCGCCCCTTGTAACGGTCGCTGAACCGGGACTCCCATTCGCCCGGGGTCGTCGCACGCGCCGCCTCGTCGAGCATCTCCTCCAGCCCGAGGCTCGCGAGGTTGACGTAGAGCGCCGCCTCGTCGGCCGCCTGGCGGATGCGGTCGGCGTCCTCCACCTGGCCCCCCAGCGCGTCGACGGCCTGCCTGGCCGGGGCGAGGAGCTGATGGGCCCGGTCGAAGTCCCCCGCCTCCAGCGCGGGGATCCCCTCGACGCGCCCCAGTTCGGCGACCTGCGGATAGCTCTGGCGGACGGTCCGCCAGACTCGCAGGGAGATCGTGGCGACGACCACCAGCGCGACGAGGGCGAAGATCCAGAGGGGCTTCCGCGTCGACCTCCCGCGAGGCCGGGGCTCGATCTCCACGACCGGACGGCCGCGGCGGGCTGGACGCGCGGGGCGACGATCGACGACCGGCTCCGACGCGTGCGCCGCGGCGGGAATCTCGACGTCGGAGGCGGGGCGCGGGCGGGTGGGTCGGCGCGGCTCGGGCCTCGGGGCGGCGTCCGCGTCGTCCTCCCAGGGGATCTCGATCTCCCGCGTCGGGCGAGACGCGGGACCGGCGACGTCGACCGTCGCCTCGACCGCGTCCTCAAGCTCGATCGGGCCTTCTTCGACGGGCATCGACGACGCGAACGACCCGGCGGGCCGGCGCGAAACCGGCGACGCCACGCGTGGGCCGGGGTCGGGCAGGGCGCTCGCCGGCAGGACGAAGACGCCCTCGCCGCAGGCCGGGCAACGCAGCGCCTGGTATCCCTCGGTGCGCTGGCCGCGCACGCGATGCCCCATCGGGCAGAGCACGTTGTAATACTGGACCTCGGCCTCCGGCGCCGACAGCCCCCTGATCCAGTTCTTCGCGCGGACGATGAGCCCCAAGGAACCACCTCTCCCCGGAGGGCCCCCTGACCTACCGACGATCAGCCCGGCCGCGTCCGAACCACGACGAACGTAAGATGGGATCACGGGAATTATGGGGGCTCGCCAGCGGCGGGTCAACGCCGCTCCCGCCCGCCGACGACCGGCCCGGGGGAAATCCTCCGGTTTCCTGAAATCGCGAGGCTCCCGCCGCTGATCCTGCCAAAGACTTGATGACCGTGTTCTTTGACATCCCGGGAGCAGTAGGGCATCGAAGGCCCCAGGCGGGTCCTCGTCCTAATTCGTCCCCTCTCCCGCCGGTAGACGGTAGCCGCGTTGGCGGCGGGCGAGGGTCGTCGCGGCGCGGCAGGCATGCCGGCGCGCGGAGACCATGAATCGCCGCCGTCTCTACGATCCGGCGACCCTCGCCCGGCCTTTCAGATCACCCTTTCACGGCGAGGGCGGGAATCCGCGTTTTCACGCTCGGCGGTTCCGGGATTGGCGCGAGAAAAGCACTTCGAAAACGACGAACGAAGCCAAGCCGTATCAGGTACAACTCGGTATCCTGATACGGCTTGAGATTAAGGACACGCAAACCTCGGCGCGCGAACGAAGCCAACGCGACGGGTGGGCTCAGTAGCGGAGCACGCCGGCCAGGCCGGTATCGGTCGGCATCCGATCGGCGGGGACGACGACGACCTCGCCGCCGGAGCGGAGGACGGCCTCGGCCACGTCATCCAGCAGGTCGTCGACGCCGGGGTCGTCCAGGGACTGGGTCCGCTGGACCTTGCCGCCCCCTTCCAGGTCCAGTCGGCCAGGCACGATCCGGTCGGCCTCGATCATCAGCATCCCGATCCGCCCGGCGGCGGCCTCTCGCGCCGCGTCGTGGACGCGCGAGACGGCCTTGCCGGCGGCGTCGGCCGCGCCGAAGGTCTCCTTCAGCCCGGCCAGCCGGGCCAGGTATCTCGGCTCGACCACCTTCCAGGCTCGATCGCGGAGGCCGTCGACCGTCAACGCCCCCGGGTCGACGGCGATCCCTTCGGCGAGGATCGCGGAGTTGCGGCTGAGCTTGCGGAACTCGGTCTGGTACTCGGGGAGCGCCGCCAGGATAAGCGGCTGGCCCGAGGGCTTGGAGAAGCGGTCCTCGACCGCGCGGTCGACGAACCGGAAGAAGCGTTCCTTGTCGGTCCGCCTCTCATCCTTCCGGCCGCCAATCCCGGGATGGAACGCCGGATCGCCCTGTGGGCCTCGCGCGGGGCCGGGCGTCCAGGCCATCTCGTGCTGCTCGGTCAGGTCCTCCCCGAGCGCCTCGACGATGGTCGAGGGCAGGTCGCCCAGGTCGACCTCGTCGAGGACGTCGCGGTTCCCCTCGAAGAGGCGGAAGTTCTCGCGGTCAAGCCACAGGACCTGGAAGCGGTCGGCGGATTGGACCATGCGGAGTATGGGCTTGACGTGGAAGCTGTCGGCCACCACCACCAGTTCGGCCACGGGCCGCTGGACCTGATAATAGACGAAGGTGTCGGGCGTGCGGAACATCGCCAGCCCGTCCTCCTGGTGGCTCCAGAACTGGTAATCGTCCTGAAGATCCCGCATCGGCTTCAGGAGCGAATCGATTTCGCGACCCGGGTATTTCTCGGCCAGCGACCGCTCCGCGGCGGCCAGGAGATTCTTGAACCGGATCGGGTCCTGCAGCCGGTCCGGGTTGGCGCGGTGCGTCGGCTGGTACAGCGAGATCGCCGGGGAGGCGGCGGGCTTCAGGAGCCCGGCGAGGTCGTCGATCGTGACGTGGCTCATCGATTTGGATCCTCCAAGTTTCGGAATCACGATGAGATACGTCGTGTCGCAACTCTCGGGCCGCCGCCGCCCCCCCCCAAGGATCAGGCGAAGCCCCCTCGCGTCGCGATTTCGAGGAACGGCGCGGGGCATTCCTCCCGGAACTGGAGTCGCGCGGCGTGATCGCCGCCGGCGAGGGTGGAGACTTCCAGCACGTCGGCGCGGACGCAGCCGGCGTAGGCCGGGCTCGCCAGCCTGAGCCAGACCTCCTGCCCCTCGGCGAAGGCCAGCGGGGAGACGACGCGGGCCCCCCCGCGGCTGATATTCTCCAGGCGGGCCGCGACGGTCTCGAACGCCGCCCCCCCGGAGCGCCAGCCGCCGATCCAAACGCGATAATCCACGGCGGGCAGGCGAGGGTGAAGCCGGCGCTCCAGCGAGATATGGGGCCCTCGCCGGCGGGCGTGGCCCGAGGCCGACCCGCGGCCGGTCGTGCGTCGCGTCTCCAATGAAGCAGCCTCCCTAATGAACGCGGATCCGGGTCGTCATTGACTATGACAACGCTAGGCCGCGTCCGCGCGGGGGGCCGGTCGCGTCGGAGGAAATCCGCGCGACGTGGCGACTGGGGCTCAGGCGTGGAGGGTTTCCAACGAGGATCGCAGGTCGCGGTCGACGCCGAAGAGCCGGTCGAGGTTGGAGGTGCGGAAGACCTGCTGGAGCACCGGGGACAGCTCGCACAGCCGGAGCTTGCCCTGGGTGCCGTCCACCCGCCGTTGCAGCAGGATCAGCTTGCTCAGCAGCGTGCTGGAGATGAGGCCCACGCCGGTGAAGTCCAGCACCACCCGGATCGGCTTGCCGTCGTTGGGGAGGCGGTCGGCGATCTGGTCGGCGACCTCGCGCACCGTGCGCTCGTCGAACAGCTGGCGGTCGAGGAAGCGGACGACCTTGACCCCGTCGACCTCGGAGATGGTGATCCGCTCTGCTGGGGGCATGGGGGGGTCCTGGCTGGGTCGTTCAGTCGGGTTCGGATCCGGGGCGCCTGCGGCGGAGTCGGCCGAGGCCCGGCGAGGTCGGCCCGGGCGGGCGGCGCGGGGCCGGTTCGGGCTCGTCGGGCGCGGGCGAGTCGCCGCGACGGACGGCGGCCCTGGCGGCCTCCCGATCGGCGACGAACTCGAAGAGCCTGTCGAGCTTGCTGACCCGGAAGACCTCCGCCACCGTGGGATCGACGTGGCAGAAGACCACGCGCCCCCCATTCTGCCTGGCGGACCGCTGGAGTGCCACGAAATTCCCGAGCGCCGACGAGCCGGCGAATCCCACCCCTTCCAGGTCGATCACCACCGAGGGCGGCCCGCCAGCCTCGACGTGTCGGTCGTAGATCCCGCGCAGCTCCAGCGTCGGTGCCGGATCGAGGCGAAGGCAGTCCCAGAATTCGGCGAGGAGGTGATCGTCGGCCGCGTGGACCTGGACGGACGGATTCAGCATGAATGGACACCCGGGGCGCTCGCGCCAGGCCGATCCTCCGCGGCCCTCGCCGCGGGTGGCGCCTCGACGCCGTCGCGATAAGATCGTAGCATCGCGCGGCGATCCCCTCCAGGCGCGGTCGCCCGCGCCGTCGGCGGAGTCGTCGTAATCGGAACTCCCGCGTGCGGTTGCGGGATTTCGACTCGCCCCGGAGGCCCCGCGAGGCCGATCCCTGGTCGTCAGGGAAGGCGCCACGCCGGCCGACGCCCCATCACGCCGGGCCGATTCCCGGCTACAATGGGGGCGTCCGCAGGGATGCGACGGGAGCTTCCTCGATCCGCTCGGAGCCGCCGCGATGCGTTCGATGCGATATTACGCGGGCCTGATGGTCCTGGTGCTCGGGGCCTCGAGCGGATCGGCCCTCGGCCAGGGGTACGAGTGGCTCGACGACGCCCTCCCGGAGCGGACGTTCGACTTCGGCACCGTCGCGCGGGGGTCGCAGCTCCGCCACGCCTTCCCCATCGTCAACCGCGGCGACTCCGACATCCGGATCCTGGAGTGGCGGACGAAGTGCGGCTGCACCGACGTGAAGGTCGGCGCCAAGACGATCCCCCCCGGCACCCGGACCACGATCGAGGTGACCGTCGACACCACGCGGTTCCAGGGGCATAAGCCCTCCGGGCTGACGCTGATCTTCGAGAGCCCCTCCTACGTCCAGGTCGACCTGAACACGAATTGCTTCATCCGGAGCGACATCGTCACCAACCCCGGCCAGCTCGATTTCGGCATCGTCCGCCGCTCGTCCACCCCGCCGACGACCTCGCTGAACCTCACCTACGCCGGCGGCCGCCCCGACTGGGCCGTCACCGCGATGCACACCCAGACCGACCGCGTGGAGGCCCAGTTCCAGGAGGCCGGCCGTTCCCTCGAGGGCTATCCCGTCTTCACGCTCTCCGCGACCCTCAAGTCCGACGCCCCCAACGGCTCGCTCAAGGACGAGGTGACGCTCACGACCAACGAGGGGGAGAAGATCCCCATCTCCGTCGTCGCCAACATCCAGGGAGCGGTGGCCGTCACGCCGGCGATCGTCAACTTCGGCCAGGTGAAGCCCGGCCAGAGCGTCACCCGGACCGTCCTGGTCCGGTCGGACAGGCCGTTCAGCATCACCCGGCTCGCGACCACCCGCGACGACCTCAAGACCGACGACCAGGCCAAGGGCCCCCAGGCCGTCCACCAGGTCAAGCTGACGCTGACCGCCCCCGCCGACCCCGGGGCGTTCCACTCGGTGATGACCGTCCAGACCGACATCCCCGACGAGCCCGAGGCGACCCTGAAGGCGTTCGCCACGGTCGCGCCATGACGACGAGGGATCGCCTCGCGCTGGCCGTCGCCGACGTCAACTGGGCCACCACGGATCACCTCTTCCGCGAGCTTGACGAGGACGAGATCGACGTCCTCGCCCTCCGCTGCATGGACTACCGCAACGGCTGGCGGAAGGGGATCAAGCCCTGGTCCCCATCGACCCGGACCCGGCCCGCCGGCGCGAGGCGATGGACGCGCGACGTGCTGCTCCCCCCCGGCCTCCTCAAGCGGCTCCCCGCCCTGGGCATGCGGCCGATCGCCCGCTCGATCCGCCGTTTCTGGGCCGACCGCCCCGACGCGGCCGGCGCGCTGGTCGCCACCTACCCGTATTACGTCCGGCTGGCGGAACTCCTCCGGCCCGAAGCCTTGCTCTACTACAACTTCGACGACTACGCCCTCTACTGGCCCGGCCAGGCCGAGATGCTGCGCCGCCAGGAGGACGAATTGATCGACCGCGCCGACGCCACGGTCTGCACCGCGCTGACGCAGGCGGAGGAGTTCCGGCGGCGCGTCCCGTCGGCCGCGGACCGAATCCACCACATCCCCCACGGCACCCCGTCGGCCTTCCTGGCGAGCGCGCCGCTCGATCGCCCCGGGCCCGCGCCGGCCGAGCTCGCCGCGCTCCCGCGACCTCTGCTGGGTTACGTCGGCTCGCTGGAAGATCGGCTCGACTGGACGCTGCTGGACATGATCGCCGACGCCTTCCCCGGCGCGTCGCTGGTCCTGATCGGCCGGGCTCCCGATCCCGGCGGCGAGCCGTGGCGGGCGGAGTGCCGGCGGACCCTGGATCGGCCCAACGTCCACGCGCTGGGCTGGCGACGTCAGGACCAGCTGCCCTCCTACTACCAGGCGTTCGACGTCAACCTGATCCCCTACCTCGTCGATCACCCGTTCAACCGCGCCTGCTCGCCGACGAAGATCATGGACGGCATGGGGGCGACTCGCCCCATCGTCGCCACGGCCGTCCCGGAGTGCCGGCTCTACACCCATTTATTCGACGTGGCCGAGACGCGGGACGAGTTCGTCGCGATGGTCGGCCGGATCGTCGCGGCGCGCTCGGACGACGGCCGCGCGGCGAGGCGGTTCGAGCACGCCGCGGCCAACACCTGCGCGAAGACCGCCGCGCGTGTCGTGGCGACGGTCGCCCGCGCGACCGCGCCCCAAGGGACCTCTCCTAGGTTCTGTCTGACGGCTCGTAAAGCGTTACGATGGCGGCTTCACCAGGGAGGCCGCGATGACGCGACGCTATGAGCTGAAGGACGAGGAATTCGCGCTGATCGCCGACCTGCTCCCGCCGACGGGGCGGCCGGGC